>JAKQBQ010000055.1 GCA_029574055.1 Methanobacteriota archaeon | reverse complement strand
CCGTAGAACTTGCTCATGATCTCCGGCCCTCCGAGGGAGATGAAGTTGCTGCTCGTCTCGCCGGCAACCGCTTTAGCCAGCATGGTCTTTCCTGTACCGGGCGGGCCGTGAAGCAGCACTCCTTTTGGAGCCTCAACACCCAGCCTCTTGAACAGCTCCGGGTGTCTCAGGGGAAGTTCGATCATCTCCCTTATCTTGGCAACCTCGTTGCTGAGTCCGCCCAGGTCGTCGTAGGATATCTGCGGAACCTCCATGTCGGTCATGGATGCCGGCTTTTCGGAGATCTTGACGTTGGTGTCCCCTGTCATCATGACGGCTTCCCCGGAGGGCGCGAAGGAGGTCACCACAAGGTCGATCTTGCTCCCCATCACGTTGAGGGTTATCACATCGCCTTTCGCGAATACTCTGCCGTCCATCATCCTGTTGAGATATTCCTCACCCCCCTGCAGCCTCAGCTCATCGGTGGGAGAGAATGTGATCTTCTCCGCCGCCTTTACGGTTATTTTCTTTATGCCCACACGCTCGTCTATCGAAGTGCCGGCGTTGCGCCTGGTGGAGCCGTCTATCCTGATGATTCCGCGGTTAGCGTCCTCCGGGGTGCCTCTAAGCACTTTGACTACGGTCTTCTTCGTTCCGAATATCTGTATTATGTCCCCGGTCTTGAATTCAAATATCTCCATCAGCTCCGGGTCGAGCCTGGCTATCCCCTTCCCGGTCTCCCCGGGCTTTAATTCTGCGACCTTGATCGCTTTATCGTCACTCATTGTTCATCCCTCCTTTGGCATTCTTGTGTTCTGCATTCAATGTCATTGATGATCTCTTTCATCCTGTCCTCTCTGACTCCCATTTCTTTAGAAACTTCATTCAGGTCGTGGCCGGGAGAGTTCAGCATCTCGTAGAGGATGCTCCTCTCAAGATAATCCAGGTCGCTGGCTATGGGGCCGGTCATGAACGAGCGGATCATCATGTTGCGCCGTTCTATCATCTCTTCCCTAAGCTTATCGAACTCCGTTATCTGCCGGTCTATCTCAGACAGGCTCTCCCTGATCTCCCCGAACATCATGTCCTCGTCTTTTTGGACAGATTCCCGTTTTTCGGGTTCGGAGAGGGTTGCCCTGAACATACCGTTCCTCAGATCGATGGTCAGCGTGAACTCGGATGTCGGGCGGTACACTATTTTGAACGGACCCTTGTCGCTGCTTTCCTTCCAGCTTTCTACCAGGCCGCTCCGCTCGAGTATATCCAGGTTCTTCATTATCGCCTGCTGGCTCACTCCCAATTCCTTTGAGAGCTGCAGAGGATAGTGAGGCTCCCTCACAAGTGCCATCAGGATCCTGCGCCTTGTGGGGTTCTCGATCACGGACAGGACGGTATCGATATCATTCATGTTATCACACAGTTGTTAACTTATAGTTACTAACCTATGGTTAATGTAGACATAGTATTTAAAGATGCGAGCCGACAACCGCACTTTTACGGCGCATTTTTGTAATATTATCAATAATAATGTATAATTGTGTACATCAGTGTACAAAAGATTATATAGGCGGGTTCGGTAGCCTGCACCATGGCAATACCTAAAGATGCTAGGATAAATTTGCCGCCGGAAGCCATACCCAAGAAGTGGTACAATCTGGCGGCAGACATTGGACAGTTGCAGCCCCCGCTCAACCCCGGGACAAGGAAGCCCGCTGCGCCGTCGGACTTCGACCCGATATTCTGCAAAGAGATCATAAGGCAGGAAGGCTCCACCGAACGCTTCATCAAGATACCGGGCGAGGTCAGGGACAACCTGATCTACCTGAACCGCCCGGCGCCGCTCCAGAGGGCGGTCAGGCTGGAGAAGTACCTCAAGACCCCCGCGAAGATATACTTCAAGAGGGAGGACATGAGCCCCCTGGGGAGCCACAAGGGCAACACCGCCCTTGCGCAGGCGTACTTCAACGCCGAGGAAGGCATCCACACCCTCACCACCGAAACGGGCGCCGGGCAGTGGGGGACCGCCCTTGCAATGGTATCCAACCTGTTTGATATCAAATGCACCGTGTTCATGGTCAGGGGGAGCTACGATCAGAAGCCGCTGAGGAAGACGCTCATGCAGACGTACGGCGCAACAGTGTTCCCGTCGCCGAGCCCTCAGACCGAGTTTGGGAAGAAGGTCATCAAAGAGCATCCCAAAACGACCGGATCCCTCGGGATAGCGATATCCGAGGCGTGCGAGATGGCCGCCAAGGACCCGAACACCTGCTACTCGCTGGGAAGCGTGCTCAACCACGTCATGCTCCACC
>JAKQBQ010000149.1 GCA_029574055.1 Methanobacteriota archaeon | reverse complement strand
TTCCTTTGTATTCTTCATCGATGCCGAGGCTGTTGAAGTATGATGCCCTCAGCGCCACCTCCTCTATTGCAGAGGCTGTTCTCTGATCGGATGCGTTCATCTCAACGATGTCCCAGCCCATGTCATTGGCCAACGCTGCGGCGGCCGATGTCTTCCCTATGCCCGGCGATCCCATCAGTACCGCTGCGCGCTTTTTCGGTATGCCGGCAGACCATGACCCGGCCCAATCCTCAAGCTCTTTCACTGCTGATGGATTCCCTATCACATCGGAAAGCTTCTTGGGCCTGTATTTCTCGGTCCAGTCTTCCGCCATGCGCATCACTCTGCCGTTTTGGGTGGGGTGAAGGCGAGAGTGATCACTTCCATCGCCTGCATGAAATACACGAACATGAAGAACACTATGTACAGGAGCTGATACCAAATGGACATTTCCGAATCGAGATATTTTATCATGAAGAGCAGCGCCGTCCAGAACAGGTACCACAATCCCCTTGACCATTTCTTGAAATAGAAATGGCCTAACCCGAAAATGCTGAACAGTCCCGGAAGGGGGCCTATGGCGGGCGACGGCAGGATGCCGAGCAGCCCGAAGGAAAGCGCGAGGGCTATTCCTATCCATCCATACTTCACCATCTTTGGTCTGAAGGCCGTCGCCTGCGTCCTTGATATGGGCTGGCCGCAGTTGGGGCAGAACGCATCGTTCTGAGACATCTCCGCGCCGCAGGTTGCGCACTTGTTCTTCTCGGGTTCCACGAAATGCCCGGACTCGTCTAGTCTGATTGTGTTGTCTCTTTTCCTCCCGCAATGGTGGCAGAATTCAGAGTCCTCGGGGATCTCGCCCCCGCATTCCGGACATATGTATCTCATTTGTATTCCCGTTCCTCACGATGACAGAAACATACGGTATGCCCCGTTATCGCGTTCTACTTTAATAGGCTCATCGTAAAGACCGCTCATGACCTCCGAAGTGAAAAGGCTATCCTTCCTACCGTCGGCGAATATCCTGCCGTTCTTCATCATTATCACGCGGTCTATCCCTTTCGGTATGTCGGCAAGGTCATGGGTGACGATTATCAGACTGACGCCCGCCTCGATAAGGATATCGAACATCTTTCTGAATTTCGATGCCATTGTTATGTCGAGGCCGGTCATGGGTTCGTCCATGACAAGGGTGGAGGGGTTTGAGACAAGGGCCCTGGCGATGAGGGTGCGCCTCATCTCCCCTAAAGAAAGCCCCTCTATCGTCCTGTTGAAAAGATCGTCCACGCCCATCATTACCGCTGCGTCCTTGGCCTTGGATCCCATATAAGGGGTTGTTTCCATGTTCCTGAAGACGTCCAGGCTTCCGAAGAACCCGGACATTATCACTTCGCTCACCAGCGTATCGGGGCCGAATTTGCTCTGAAGATCCATCGAAACTATGCCCATTCTGCTTCTTATCTCAAAAAGGCTCCAGTCCTCCTCTCCGAATATCTTCATTGTTGACGGGGAATCCTCGTTGTAATATGGGCGGATCTCTCCTCTGAGCAGTTTTATCAGCGTCGTTTTCCCGGAACCGTTGTTCCCGATGATGGCGACGCTTTCATTCTCTTCAATAGAAAGATCGATGGAGTCGAGTATCCTCTCGCCGTTCCTGACCACGGAAACGTCCCTCATCTCCAGCGTCTTCATGTCTGCCCTATAGCTGAACATATCTAAAAAATGTTACTTTCTATCCGCGTTGGGGTTTGGGTGCCGCACGCTTGCCTCTTTCGAGGAGCGTGCGGCTTTATGGTTTATTATCTCTTGTTTTCCGGATCAGTCCGCTCCTTCCTCGACGGTGCTGCCCGTGTCTTCGACCGCCGCGTTGTTCTTTTTCCTGGTCAGGATGTACGCGATCACCAGCGTGACGAACGACAGCGGAAGGGCCACTACCAAAGCGTCCACGTACATTATGTTCGAATCCATGAACAAGACCGCGTTGCCTGTGATCCACCTGCATATGGGAAGGAATATCGACGATCCCGCATTGATGAACAACGCCCAGAACAGGTACGTAACAGTACCTACCAGTATGCTTGCGAAGGCCACATCCTTCCTGGGCTTCTTTGTGTAGAGTCCGTATGCCATAAGGGGAAGCAGCGCCGCTGCGGTCATTCCCATGAAGAGGGATGTCGCCTTTGCGATGATGTCACCCGGCATGAGATAACAGTATACAACAACCAGCACCATCACTACAGCGGTCACCATTCTGTTGACGCTGAGGGACTGATGGTCCTTCTCGACCGCGCTGGATCCCGGATCTCCATCGGCCCGGGCTTCCTCCTTCTTCTTGCTCTTCCAGTTCTTGACCAGAGTGTATACGTCATGCCCCCCGGCAGTTCCGATGGTGTGCATGAGCGCGCTTATAGTGGAGATCGCAGCGCTCAGCAGCGTCAGCAGGAACAGGCTGACGAACACATCGCCGAAGCTGACCTCCTTGAACACATCCAGAACATAGTTGGGTATGATGAAGTCCACATTCTGCCCGATGCTTTGGACGAATTGGAAGGATGTCATCTCGTGGTACTCAAAGAAATACACATTGGTCAGGGAACCGACGGTGTAGGCGCACCCTACGATCACGAATATGAAGATGCTGCCGATTATAAGAGAGCGGTTCAGCGTCCTGTCGTCCCTTGCAGACATGAACCTGACCACGAGCTGCGGCTGCGTCAAAGCGCCTATACCCACACCCAATAGGAATGTGGATACAACAGTCCACCATTCGGCCGTACCGAAGGATGCCATCGACGTATATCCGTTGAATCCGGGCAGAGTGCCGGCGCCGCCTACGCCGGATTCCCAGAGTTCGGTAAGCGCCATGCTTCCCGCCGTGAACCCGCCCAGGGTGGTAAGGGTGATGATGAATATCACCACCATTCCGACTATCATTATCCCTGCCTGCAGGGCATCGTTGTACATCACGGCTATTATCCCGCCGTACACCACATATGCTCCCACGATGATAGCCAATATGATCAGGATGACATCGTAAAGATCTGTCATCCCGGTGATGACAACCAGAGAATTCACTCCTCCTTTCAGAACTGCGGCGCAATAGATCGGCATCATGATGATGATTATCGCTGCCGTAAATCCGCGTATCTTCTTGGATCCGAAGATCTTCCCCAGCAGGTCGGAGAAAGTGGATGCGCCAAGCTTCCTTCCGATCCTTCTGACCCTTGTTCCGAAAAGGACGAACGCTACGAACAGCCCGAGGAACAGATTGAGGAAACACAGCCACATCAGGGTCATTCCGTGGGTTGCGGCTTGGCCGCCGAACCCTACGACCGCGGATGCGCTCAGGAAGGTCGCTCCGTACGAAAGGGCTATTATGACCGCATTGGTCTTATTCCTTCCGAGGAGGAACTGCTGATTGTTTTTTGTGTTGCGGTATCCGTATAGTCCCAGCAATATCGTCACTATGACAAAGACAACCATCATCCCGAAGAAAAGCGGCAGAGAAACGCCTTCTACCGCCATCACTCCTCACCTTCTTCTTCAGGGCCTTCGTTCCTTTTCCAAATAGCCCACGCAACGCATAGTACCACCGATAAAATGCAGCCGACATATGCGCCGATTATGTATGGATCTGTTAATCCGAAAAATGTCATTTTCGTATCACCGTGTCAAATGCTAACATTGTACACACAACAATATAATCAGTATATAAAGGTATATTACAAAAAATCGTTGCATCCATCTGTCTATGGCCTGCTCCGAATGGAAAGATATTAAATATCTTCCTTCAATAGGCTTATTGTTAGGCTTGACCGGGGAGCTTGGCGTGCCCTTCACCCGCAATCGTCAATAGCGGGGGTG
>JAKQBQ010000050.1 GCA_029574055.1 Methanobacteriota archaeon | reverse complement strand
GGAGGAGGGGAGATATACAACTACGGAACGATTGAAGGCCCCACGCGGGGCATATACACCCGCGACACCGGCGCCGTCACCCTGGTGAACGCCGGCACCGTCAACGGGATCGTCCAGCTTTCCGACACGGCCGTCAACAATGTGACGTTCGCGGTGGGAAGCGTGATCACCGGCAGCCTTGCCATCGGCACGGACCCGGCAAACACGATGACCTTCACGGGAGCCCTGGGCCAATCCCTTCTATACTCGACGGTCGGAGGCAGCGCCAACATCGGGAATGCGACAGTATTCATCGATGAAGCGGGTCTGCCGGCCGGTCTGCATACGGGCGATGTGATAATACTGATCGACGGCAGCGGCGGAACGATGACAGGCACTCCTGTAAACACCGAGATCGACAGCAGCTGCTGCCATATCTCGTTGTCAGTTGAGAGCAACCAGCTTATCGCAACGATATCGATCACAGAGGAAGGCCCGCACCCGGACGACGGACATTCTCCGAAGGTCCATTATATCACTGCCACCGCCGACCAGGGATCGACCATATCCCCGGCAGGGACAGTTGCGGTCGGGATCGGGAGCGACAAGACATTCGGTTTCTTCGCCGGCAACGGGTATGTCATATCTGCGGTGATAGTGGATGGCATTCCTTTGTCCCAGATGCAGATCGACGAAGGCTCTTTCACATTCACGGATGTGAACATGAACCACACCATCGAAGTAAAGAGCACTGCGGGATCCAAGACAAACCTTACCCTGAGGATAGATGTAGTGGAAGGCAGAGGATACGCTGAGTACAGCGTGAACGGAGGGCCGTTCATGAGATACACGGATGTCGTAAATCTGTCTGAACATTCGGAATTGGTCATTAGAGCGATAGCCGAGGACGGCAGCGAGTTCGTGAAGTGGGAGATACCCGCTGTGAAGACTTCTCCCGAGATCGTCTTCCACGACATCGGGGCATCGCTGCAGCTGGAACTCTTCTTCACCGACAGCGGTTCCGGCGCAGGCTCGGACGACGGGTGGCTGTGGTGGCTGATACCTCTGGTGCTGATAGCTGGATTGCTTCTGTGGTTCATCATCGTCCTCAGAAGATCCTATGACGTGATCAAGCCGGACGAGAGGATAGAAGGCAAGGACAGGGTACACAGGAAGGCTGAGTACAAGTTCACCGTCAACGGAGAAGGGATCGTCTCCTACCGTATCGGAGAATACGGAGAATGGAAGCCTTTGACCCCCGGACCGGACGGAGAGTACGTCATACCCAGAGGGGAGATCACCGACAACGTGACAATTGAGTTTGTCTGATCGTTAAATGCTTTACAAACAAAGGGGGCGCGCGCCCCCGACCTTCGTTTATAAATACTAATACGCTTGTTCACGGGGTACGCGGGGCGGGCATCGTGGAGGAATTCCTGCTGGGGTATACCGGGAGGTACCACGCCCTGTCCGCCGCCCGCGCACTACATGTTCAAATTAATTTATTAACGATGAAAGAATACATTGTGTAATAACGCAGATTTTATGATGCACCAGGAAGGAAGAAAAATGGCCAAGAAGAACATCTATGCGGCAGGGATCGACGAGGTACCGATGCCGAAAAGGAACATCGAGATCGTTGAAAGGAAAGGAATAGGACACCCCGACAGTGTCGCGGACGCGCTTGCGGAAGAGGTCAGCAAGGCCCTCTGCAAAATGTACATAAAAGAATATGGGCACGTCCTCCATCACAACACGGACGAGACGCAGATCGCGGCAGGTCAGGCCGCTCCCAGGTTCGGAGGGGGGGCGGTAATCGAACCCTCATACATCCTATTGGTAGGCCGCACGACCACATACATCGGATCGGGAAAGGACATCAGAGCCCTCCCATGCAAACCCACCGCTCTTGCGGCGGCGAGGAAATACCTTGACAGGACATTCCCCAACCTGGATGTGAACTCGGAGATCATTCTCGATGCGAAGCTCGGGACAGGATCCGACGATCTGGCGGGTGTGTACAAAGCATCCGGCCACCTGGCGAACGACACTTCATTCGGGGTAGGGTACGCTCCGTTGTCCCTGACCGAAAAGCTCGTCCTCAAAACCGAGGAGTACATAAACGGAAGCCTGAAGAAGAAGCTGCCGGAAAGCGGGCAGGACGTCAAGGTGATGGCGTCAAGGATCGGGAACAAGATAACGCTGACCGTGGCGTGTGCAATGATCGACAGATATCTTAAAGACGCGACGGAATACAAATCCGCGGTCGAACAGCTCAAGAACTCAACGCTGGATAACGCTCTGAAGATCATAGGCTCGAACAAGGCCGAGGTCGACCTTTTCGTCAACACCGGCGATGACTACAAAAGGAAGGTTTTCTACCTTACCTGCACCGGCATGTCCCAAGAGATGGGGGATGACGGATCCGTGGGAAGAGGGAACAGATGCAACGGCCTCATAACGCCGTACAGACCCATGTCCATGGAGGCCACTTCGGGAAAGAACCCCATAACGCACATAGGCAAGATATACAACATTCTGTCAAAGCTTATCGCGGACGACATCGCCAAGAGCGTGGGAGGGGACGCGGAGATACGCGTAAGGCTCCTTTCGCAGATAGGCAAGCCTATCTATGAGCCGCTGAACGCATCCATCGACATCGTTACGGAAGGCGTCAAAAACAACCCCAAGCTCTCGAAGTGGACCTCGGAGGCAGAGGTTATTACGGCAGAATGGTTGGATAACATAGATAAGGTCACAGAGCTTATCATCGATGGAAAGGTCAGGACATTCTGACCTTATCAGAGGGAAAGCCGTGAAAATAATAGAAGTCCCACAGTTCGGACCCATGTTCAGGTTCTCTGACGCGAACATTTATTGGGCCCTCCACATCCTGTCAGACGGCAGAAGGCTAGGCAGAAAGAAGCTGGCTGAAATGGTCGGCATCGGCGAAGGCAGCATGAGGAGGATCGTGGGTACCCTGAAGGAGTGGAACTTCATTA
>JAKQBQ010000079.1 GCA_029574055.1 Methanobacteriota archaeon | reverse complement strand
CGGGACGGGATGACGAGGGCCCCGGTCTTCAGGACGGAGGGCGTGGAGCACTGCATGAAGGTCATGGACTGGGTCGATGATAATGTGGAGTTCCTTTCCTCGATCGTCGGCACCACCACTCAGCACGGGAAGCTGGCATCCATAGAGCACTTCCCGGCGGGAAGGAACCTCTACATACGCTTCACCTACAGCACCGGGGATGCTATGGGCATGAACATGGCCACAATAGCAACGGAAGCTGTTTGCAAAGAGATAGAGAAGAACACGGGAGCGGTCATGGTCTCCGTGTCCGGGAACCTCTGCAGCGACAAGAAGGCCGCCGCGATCAATCTGATCAGAGGAAGGGGGAAGTCTGCGGTTGCGGAAGCGCTCATCCCCAAAGCTGTGGTGGAGAAGAGGCTCCATACCACCACCGCCTTGATCGTAGAGACGAACATCAGGAAGAACCTTATCGGAAGCTCCCTGGCGGTGACGCTGGGGGCGAACGCTCATGCGGTGAACATGGTGGCCGCGGTCTATATCGCGACCGGGCAGGACCCGGCGCAGGCGGTCAACGGAAGCATGACCATGACCATGATCGAGGACATCGGCGGAGACCTTTACATTTCTGTAAGGATGCCTGCCGTGGAAGTGGGGACGGTAGGCGGGGGCACCAGGCTCCCGTCGCAGGCCGAGGCGCTGAGCATCATGGGATGCCTCGGGGACGAGAAAGCGGGCAAGCTTGCGGAGATAGTCGCAGTGACCGTCCTGGCTGGCGAGTTGTCCACCATATCGGCGCAGGCCGCGGGCCATCTCGGCAAGGCGCATCAGGAACTCGGACGCTGATACGATGCCTGTCATCAATTTCAAACACAGCGACCTCTGCTCCCTCATGGGGAAGGAGGTGCCGCGGGAGACGCTTGTGGAGCGGATCCCCCTTATCGGCGCGGATATGCATCAGACTGAGGGATCGGATGAGGATATGTCTGTGGAATTCTTCCCTGACAGGCCGGACCTGTTCTCCGTGGAGGGTCTCGCAAGGGCACTCAGGGCATTCCTCGACATCGAGCCCGGGCTGAAGGAATACGCTGTCAAAGGATCCGAATACGCTGCTGTGGTGGATGACAGCGTCCTCGACGTAAGGCCGTGCTTCGCATGCGCAGTGGTCAAAGACCTTAACATAACAGATGACCTCATCAGATCCCTGATGGAGCTTCAGGAGAAGCTCCACATGACGATCGGAAGGAAAAGGAACAAGATCGCGATCGGGGTCCACGACCTCGATAAAGTGGAGCCTCCCTTCAGATATACCGCCGTAAAGCCTAATGATGCCTCCTTCGTCCCTCTGAACAAAACAGAAAAAATGGATCTGGAACAGATACTCGCATCCCACGAGAAAGGGAAGGAGTATGCCCACCTTTTGAAAGGGAAGGCAAAATATCCGATCATCTTTGATAAAAACGGCGATGTGCTTTCCTTCCCCCCGATAATCAACGGCGCCCTGACCACCGTCACCACCGGAACGAAGAATGTCTTCATAGACGTGACGGGAACCGATCCAAAAGCGGTGAAAGGCGCCCTTGACATAGTTTCCACCGCTTTAGCGGAACGCGGGGGGAAGATATACAGCGTAAAAATGATCAACGGCGGTTCCGACCGCTCCCCAGACCTGAGCGCGGCCAAACGCACGATCTCCATCAAGGAATGCGGCAGGTTCCTCGGCGTTGAGCTTTCCGGGGACATTATCAAAAAAGCCCTCGGAAGAATGGGAATGGGCGCTGCGGTCAAGGGAGATAAGGTGGAAGTGCTCATACCCTCCACCCGCCTGGATATCATGCACAGCGTGGACATTTTCGAAGATGTTGCAATAGGGTACGGGTTCGAGCGCTTCGGCGGGAAACACATATCAAAACAAACGACGGGGGAGCTTGGGGCGGTCACTCAATTCTCAGACAAATTGAGGAACGTCATGATCGGCCTCGGTTTCATGGAGGTCACGACCCTGACGCTGAGCAACCAAACGGACGAATTCGAAAGATCCGGACTTCCGGAAAAGGCATCCACCTGCATCACCAATCCTATAACGGAAGAACACACCTGCCTCAGATCGTATCTCATGCCCAGCCTGATAAGGATACTCCGCCACAATAAGCACAGGGACCTTCCGCAGAAGATATTCGAGATCGGGTTCGTTTCCGACGACCATATGACCAGGCCGCACCTGTGCGGGATGGCCGCGGCGTCAAAGACATCTTTCACAGAGATAAAATCCGTCACCGAAGCTGTAGCCAGAGAGATGGGCGTCGAATACAAAATAATCCCATGCGGATACAGGACGTTCATCGACGGCAGAGGCGCTTTCATCTCCGTTGAAGGGGAGAATGTCGGATTCTTCGGCGAGGTGTCCCCGAAAGTGATAACAGACTACGAAATGACGCACCCGGTGATGATGTTCGAGATCGACCTGTCCGGCATCATAGGCGAGAAGGCCGGGAGCCTGTTCTGATACTATGGATGTTGGGGACAAATTCCCGGAATTCATCTTATCAGACGAGAACGGGGAAGAATTCGACAGCAGGTCCCTTGCCGGCATAAGGTTCGTGATCTATTTCTACTCAAAGGACGGAACATCCGGATGCACGCGGGAGGCGCTGGATTTCAATTCTCTGTACCCGAATTTCATGCTCAGGAACATCCCCATCATCGGGGTCAGCAAGGATAGCGTTGCAATGCACCGGAAATTCAAAGACAAGAATTCCCTGAAGATCAAGCTCCTCAGCGATCCCGATCATGATCTGACAGAAAGAGCGGGGGTCTGGGGAACGAAGATGATGTACGGCAAAGAGGTCAAAGGAACGATAAGATCCACTTTCATCGTCGGGAAGGACGGCATCGTGGAGGCTGCCTGGAAGAACGTAAAGGTTCCCGGGCATGCCGATAAAGTGCTTGAGAAGGCCGTATCTTTAACAAAAAGCTGATGCTCAGAACGAATCCATGCGCGGTATCATGGCTGCGATGATCGACAGCTCCGTCAACGTTTTCCTGTCAAGCAGCCCTTTGCTCAGGAGCCCGACGGCGCCCTGCTTCTTGCCCAGCTTCTTGTCTCCGTAGAGCTTGTGCATGGCATCGCCCACCGTCATCCCCTCCGATATTAGTTCGGCGACCTCGTCCGGATATCTGAACCCGGGGCCGACGCCGATGGTGATGCCCCCTTTCTTATCCAATACCGCACAGTATTGGAAATCGTAAAGGCCGTCCTCCGTTTGGAAGACGCCGGCCTCTATCCCTATCGAAAGATCGCTGTTCCCGAGTGCCGCCACCGCCCTGTTGATGGCGCCGGTGCGGGTCTCCATCTCCTTAGGTTGGGCGGGCACACCGCTTTCCACATCCGCAGGGATGATGATCACGCTGCCGAACACCCTTTCCATGATCGTCCTGACGGCCTCTATCTTCAATATGTTCCTGGAACCCACCGATATCCTTATCGCATCTCCCCTTCCGTCTCTGGAATATTCGCCGTTCATTATCCATGTGGAGCTTATCTTCGTATTGTCGAAGGCGTTGACTATCGGGAGCACGATCACTTTCAGCGGCCTTACGCCTCTTGCTGCGCGGTCGCGGTTCAATTCATCGGCGTTGTCTGCTGTTTCCTCAGAAACAACGATTATATCGGCGGCATCCACGATCTCCCTTGGACCGTACATATCGCTTATCTCAAGTATCTCCCACGGCTTGTCCATCTTGTCCAGATATGCCTTGAGCTCTCTTCTTCTGATGTAAAAGGGGACTGAATCCTTCCTCATGCCGGACGCCATGGCGTCGGTGGTGAGTCCAACTATCACTTCATCCCCTACCTCGAAGGCTTTTTCGATAAGCCTCTTGTGGCCTTCATGCAGGATGTTGAAAGTGCCGGCTACTATCGATATCACTTTTATCACGTTCCGAATCAATGTCTATAATAAAAGTTCTTGACCCCGAATGTTGAAAAAGCACACGAAAAAGTATGTCTTTTCTATAGATCGTAAATGATCCGAACGACCGAATAGAAAGTTCACGCCAAATAATATATGGCGACGGCGGCAACGGTGACCGCGACTATCACTATCCAAACCAAGAAAAGCTTCCTTATCTTCTTCTTTGCGACAGAACCCGCCGAGCTCTTGCATTCTTCGCCGCAGAATTCGCCGTCGCCGACGAAAGCTTTGCCGCAGCTGCGGCAATGTCTGTGCTGAGGTATCCTTTCGGGTTGGTCTGCCATGAACCCTTATCTCCTATACTGCATAAAAAGTTTCACCGGACGTTCCTATCCATTTCGTTGTGGACGATGATCATGCAATGGTCGGCGTGGAGGCTGTGCGGCCCTATGGATATTATCTCGGGGGAGTATTTTTGGAGTATTTCCTCCTCTTCTGCGGTCAGATCTTTATTGTCGCTTAACACGAAGACGGGATCTTCGGGAACGGCCATGCTCCGTATGTCCGTCCCATCCTCCTTCAGATAAACTATCTTCCCCTTCTCGGCGAGCATGGATATCACATCGGCGAAGGACATCTTCGAAACGTATATTCCGGGCGACGATCTTGTCTCCGTTCCATCCGTCTTCTTCATGAGCGCGTTCCTGATGAGGGAGGATGTGCTCCTCTCGTCCGGGTTGAGGTATCTTACCTCTGCGCCGGAGAACCTGACCGTCTTGGGAGGGTCGTCCCCTCCCTGAAGCACAAGGAACAGTTCCGTCTCATGCCTTATGTTGTGGCTGAGGAAGAACGCCGAGTTTACGCATCTTACCAATATATCCAGACGTCCCGCCCCGCCCGCAATGTCATCGAGTTTGAAATTCCCGCTCGTTGCGGCCTTGTGGCCGACGATCACAAAATACCTCATCGGATCACTGCATGTCCTGCAGGCTGTCGAGATCCATGTTGCCCATCTGCTTCATCAGCTGCTTGCGCATTTTGCGGTCCTTGCCCATGGAACCGATCATCTTCTTGCTCTGGTTGTATTGTTTGAGCAGACCTCTCACTTCCTGAGTGGTCACACCCGCGCCCGCCGCGATCCTTTCTATCCTTTTTCCTTTTATCATATTGGGCTCGTCCTTCTCCTGTTTGGTCATGGAGTCCATTATGACCTTGTACTTGGCAAGCCTTTTTTGGGATTCCACATAATCGATCTTGTCCTCCATGTTGCTGAACCCCGGCAGCATGGACATCACTTTTTGGAGAGGCCCCATCTTGCTCACGGCGGCCATCTGCTGGTACATGTCGGAAAGGGTGAACCTTCCGGACATCATGTTCTTTGCGAGCTGTTCCATGGCCTCGTCGTCATCTATCTCGTCCTTTGCCATTTGGACGAGGGCGGCGAGGTCGCCCATTCCCAGCAGCCTCGATATGAACCTGTCTGCGTTGAAGGGTTCGAGGTCGCGTATATGCTCCCCGGTACCGATGAATACTATCCTGGCGTTCGTCCTGGCGACCGCCGATAATGCGCCGCCGCCTTTTGCGGTGCCGTCCATTTTGGTGAGGATCACACCGGTCACCCCGACGGCTTTGTTGAACGCGTCCGCCTGCGGGCCTGCCTGCTGCCCCACCTGGGAGTCCATTACGAGTATCCTTTCGTCGGGCTTCGACACCTCGGCGATGTCCTTCAGCTCTTGGATCAGGTCTTCCTCCAGAGCGTGGCGCCCGGATGTGTCCACGATCACTATCTTCTTGTCAGCGAACTTTGCCTTGCCGTGCTTAACTATCTCCGCGGCGTTCTTGTTGCCCGGCTCTCCGTACACTTCTACGTTTATCTTCGCCCCCAGCTGCTGAAGCTGGTCCAAAGCACCGGGGCGGTATACGTCTGCGCCGATAAGCCCGACGCTGAATCCTTTTTTTGATAGGAACAAAGCAAGCTTCCCGGTGGTGGTGGTCTTTCCCTGGCCGTAAAGGCCGACCATCATGATGGTCTGCGGCTTCAGGGCCAATCCGTCGCCGTTGTCGAGGAGGGAGACCATCTCTTTGTGTATGATCCCAATGACATGATCCTTAGAGGTCTTCCCCGCCGGA
>JAKQBQ010000071.1 GCA_029574055.1 Methanobacteriota archaeon | reverse complement strand
TTTCATCGTATGATCCCCCTTCCCTTATCCCCAGCCTTTCGATCCTTACGCGGGGGCTCGCGTCCAGGTATACCCTGAAGGCCGGGATGCCGTTCAAGGTCAGCATATGCGCCGAAAGCCTCGATTCAAGAATGATGTCGTTCTCGCCTTTAGCAACGTCCAGGATCATCCCGTCTATCATCTTGTCTATTGACGGGTCTCTTTCCGCAAGCTCTCCGAACTCCGCAAGGGTCATCCCACTTTCTTTAGCGAGCCTGCGGAACACGTCGCCGAAGACCACCGCTTTCATTCCGAGCCTCTCGGACAGGATGCTGCATGCGGTCGTCTTCCCGGACCCCGGAGGGCCGCTTATGGTGATCCTCATGCCTTTCAGCTCTTGTATTCGATCCCGTCCAGCTCCTTCAGGCGCTTTTTGAGGAGGAAGTATCTTACTATCCTGTTCTCAAGCTGCCCTATAGGCAGGCTGATCATTGTATAGATGACGATCCACATGGGAAGGACCCAAAGCGTATCCTGAAGGTGCAGGGTCCCCCAAGGCACTGCGATCTTCAGCAAGTCTAACGTCTCAGTTGCCGGCGGCACCTCGTTCGCGAGGAAATACCAGACCCAAGCGTAAATGGGTATGACGACGACCATGGTGATCGGCATCACCTTCATCATCTGGGTGCTGGTCTCCATGGATTTGGCCATCATCTTGGGCTGCTCCTCCTGAAGCTTCTTCAGCTTGTAGAGGTTGTTCTCCGCCCTTGCCTGGCGCATCTCCTTGTTGAACTCGCTCTGTATCTTCTGGTTCTTTGCCTGGGAGACGGAATCGGTGAAGAACGACCTTATGACCGTGCTCAGGGTTATCATTATCAGGCCGGCGACGACCAGCGACAACACGGGCCACTGCCCGCCGAATCCTATGAGTGGGCCGAACACGAAGTTCAGTCCTTGGCCTATCTCATTCCTGAACTGCATCACGACCATCATTATGACCAATGTTGCGACCAGGCCGATTATTGTGCCTTTGGACATGCCCGGCATGCCCCCCGACGGCGCCGGTTGGCTGCTCTTAGGCATGCTTGGCATGCTGGGTAGTTTCGGCATTCGTTACTCCTCCCTTCCGAAGAATCCTCTCAGTACCGGGTTCATTTCCATCATCTGCTCGCGGCCTATCGCCTCGTAGAAGTGTATGAGGATGCCCACCGCAAGCAACAGGCCGGTACCCGTGGCATGGCCGGTGGTCCCTATCATGTCGGCTCCGGCGGCAAGCCCGCCTATCAGAGCTCCCGACATTATTGTTATTGTGGGTATATACCTTTCAAGCACTCTTTTCAGCACTCTCGGGTCCCTGCGGAACCCGGGTATCTGCATACCGCTCTTCTGTATCTGTCTTGCAACGGCGTCCGGGCCCAAGTTCGTGGTCTGCACCCAGAACTTGGCGAACATTATCGCACCCATTATCATCACCGTCCCGTAGACCACCACGTGCCCTATATTCTGAAGGATGGTATGCCCGTTGCCGTAGTTGATCGGATCTAAGATGGGCATCAGCCAACTGGTGACGCCGGCAGGCGCCGACAGATACCAAGCGATGCCTCCGGCCGCAGTAGTGCTCCCGCTCTCAAAGTAGCCTATCGTACTATTGCCTCCTATGATGGGGATGCTGCTCAAGAAATCGTTGCTGTACAGCAG
>JAKQBQ010000052.1 GCA_029574055.1 Methanobacteriota archaeon | reverse complement strand
GAACCCCATCTGCATGAAGCTGCCTGTGCATATCGCAGGATTGGGATCGACGGCGGTCGCAAAGAACAACTGGAAGGAGCTGGCCGCGGGATCCGCGCTCGCAGGGGTCTGCGAAGTGATCGGAGAGAACGTCTGCGGCATGGACCCTGATGCTGTCTATTCGAATGGGAAGGTGCAGTCCTCTCCCGACCTGGCCTTCCGCGTGAATTCGTACACAGACTTCTGGGACGGCAAGAACGGGCGCATCGTCCTCCAGACGAACGTCGAGGATACCAGAGGAGGAGTGGACGATTTCGGATTGTCGAAATTGAATGTCGAGGTCATCGAAAGGAAGTGGGGCCAGGGAGCGAAGGCCATCGGAGGGGAGGTAAGGCTCACCACTCTCGAAAGGGCGCTGGATCTGAAAGCCCGCGGATACATCGTGATGCCCGATCCGGAGGATCCCGAGGTCCAGGCGGCCTTCAAGGCAGGCGTGTTCAAGACATTCGAGAGGCACAGCCGCGTTGGGTTCCCGGACGAGCAGTCTTTCCTTGAAGACATAGACAAATTGAGGCAGAAGGGCGCCAAGAACGTCTTCCTGAAGACGGGCGCATACAAGCCGGAAGTGGTGGCGTTCACCATGAGGTGCGCTTCCAACGCGAAGCTTGATCTACTGACGTTCGATGCGGCGGGCGGAGGGACGGGCATGTCCCCGGTCAGCCACATGAATGAGCTCAGTTCCCCCGGGATATGGCTGTTCAGTCAGGTGATGACATGCGCCAAGGAGCTCAAGAAACAGGGCAGGTTCGTTCCGGATCTTTCGTTCGCGGGAGGGTTCATCAACGAGACCCAGATGTATAAGGCGTTTGCTCTCTCCGACCTTGGGGAAGGGCCGCTGGTGAAATCGGTCGCCATGTGCAGAGGCCCCATCACAGCCGCGGTGAAAGGAAAGCACTTCGCAGAGCTTGCCGCGAAGAACCAGCTTCCGCCATCCTTTGCGGAGCAGTACGGAAGCGACCCGAACAAGTTCTTCATCGGAGCGTTGGGAATGCAGGAGAAGTACCCCGGCAAGAAGGTCGGCACGGAGATCCCGTGGGGAGCTGTCAGCTTATACACATATTTCCACGACAGGCTCGGAGAGGGGCTCAAGCAGCTCATGGCGGGAACGCGCAAGTTCAAGCTCTCTTGCATAGAGAATGAGGACATCGTCGCTTTGTCCGAGTACGCGAGCAAGGTCTCCGGCGTGGAGACCCTTGACGCAAGGGCGGACAGGGTGATGAAGGCTCTTCTTTAAACTCCAACAAGGGCCTCGCGGCCCTATTTTTCCTAATTCTTGTGTACCTGCGGTCACCCTTCATGTGAAAGAAACAGTGTATCCTCCACGACAACATATCCAGACTCGGATATTTGGTCTCATTTATCTTGAAAAGGGGAGAAAAGCAACAAAAATAATAGGAGTTTTGCAACAAAAATAATAGGAGTTTTGCAACCGATTTAGGGGGAGAAAAGCAACGAAGATCGTTTTCGTCGTCGAGACGGGTAAGCCATCGAGAAGTAGCCTTTATCTAACATGATACCCATCAGATGATGCACCCACAGAATGCGAGGTGCCTCTAAGGGAGGGCGTGCATTTGGTAAAGATAAAAAGGGCTGTCATCAGCGTTTCCGACAAGAACGGAGTATTGGAACTTTCGAAAGAATTGACTCAGCAGGGCGTTGAGATAATCTCTACCGGGGGGACATACAAACTCCTGAAAGAGAACGGCATACCCGTTAAGGAAGTGGCCGAGGTCACCGGGTTCCCAGAGATGCTGGACGGCAGGGTGAAAACGCTCCATCCAATGCTGCACGGCGGCATCCTTGCAAGAAGAGACATTCCCGAGCACATGGCCGCCATAAAAGACAAAGGGATAATCCCGGTGGACATGGTGGTAGTGAATCTTTATCCGTTCAAGGAGACAGTTCTGAAAAAGGATGTGAAGTTCGAGGATATCGTCGAGAACATAGACATCGGCGGGCCGAGCATGATAAGGGCGGCGGCTAAGAATTACAGATCGGTGGCGGTTGTGACGAAACCCGACCAATACCCTGTGATATTGGATGAGCTGCGCTCCAAGGGAGAGATATCCGACGGCGTCCTCGAGAAGCTCATGCTCGAGGCATTCATCGCCACCGCCGAGTATGATTCGATGATATCGTCGTACATGTACGCGAAATTCGGCGATGGGTTCCCGGCATCGTTCCCGCTCCCCTCCGAGAAGGTAGAGGATCTCAGGTACGGGGAGAACCCCAACCAAAAAGCGGCGTTCTACAGGATCCCGTTCTTTAAAGGGACCACCGTGGCAAGGTCCGAGCAGCTGCACGGAAAGGAACTATCATACAACAACATACTGGATCTCGATAAGGCGCTGGATATCGCAATGGATTTCGAGAGGCCGACCGCGGTCGTCATGAAGCACACCAACCCCTGCGGCCTTGCGTCGGACGATAACATCTTCGATGCGTTCAAGACAGCATACAACGTTGATCCGCTATCGGCGTTCGGATGCGTCATCTGCCTCAACCGCGACTGCGACATGAAGACGGCAGAGATGATATCCCAGTACTTCGTCGAAGCGGTGATATGCCCGGATTACGAACCGGAAGCGGCAGAACTCCTTGCAAAGAAGAAGAACATACGCCTTCTGAGGACCAATTCTTCCATATCTCCAGCCGAAAGGCAGAGGGAGTTCAAGATGAAGAAGGTCTACGGCGGGATGCTCATCCAGACCGATGAGGATGTAGCGATAGATCCTAAGGACCTCAAGGTCGTGACGAACCGTGCGCCGACGGAGGAGGAGACAGCCGCTCTGTTATTCGCCTGGAAGCTGGCCAAGCACGTGACGTCGAACGCGGTCGTCTTCGTGAAAGGAGAGAGGGCGATCGGCATCGGCGCCGGGCAGATGAGCCGCGTGGATTCCGCTAAGATAGCTTCGATGAAGGCCAACGAGCCCACGGAAGGGTCGGTAATGGCATCGGACGCGTTCTTCCCCTTCAGGGACGGCGTGGACGAGGCGGCCAAGGCCGGAGTGACAGCCATCATCCAGCCGGGCGGGAGCATAAGGGACCAGGAAGTAATCGATGCGGCGAACGAGCACAACATGGCGATGGTGTTCACCGGCTGCAGGGTCTTCAGGCATTAATCGTCTTCGGGATCCTCGGGGATGATCGGCCGGCCTTCCGCCTTCCTCTTCATGTGGCCGCCGGGGCCGCCCCTTTCTTCCCTCGCCTTATCTACGCATTCCGGGTCGTCGCATACGAACGCAGCGTAGACGAAGCTCGTGCTGGTCTTGCCGCAGAATTGGCATTTGTAATCGTTGAAATCAATTGCCATGATTACCCCATAGCATCATCGGATTAAGATTTATCTTTCTCACGGATCTTCAACATCCAGAGAGAAATGCACCGCCTTTGGGGAGTGGGTAAGGGAGCCCAGGGAGACCATGTCTGCGCAGCCGGCGAAGTCGGCGATGTTCTTTGCGGTTATGTTCCCGGAGGCTTCGATGATCACATCCTTATTGATCGCCTTTGCCCTTTCTCTGAGCTCTTTCGTGTCCGCCGGGGACATGTGGTCAGCCATTATGATGTCTGCCCCTTTCTTCGCTGCGAGCACCCCGTCCTCGATGCTCTCCACTTCTATCTCTATCTTTATCCCGTCCGGTAACAGGTCGATGAGTTCCAAGGCCTTGCCGAGGCCTCCGCAGGCGAGGATGTGGTTGTCTTTTACCAAGACCATGTCGTAAAGTCCGGAACGGTGAGGAGTTCCTCCCCCCAGGACGATGGCTTTTTTCTCGAAGTATCTGAATCCCGGAGTGGTCTTGCGCGTGCCGGCTATCATGATATCTTGATCCTTTTCTCTGATGACCCTCACGATGGAATCGGTCTCCGTAGCTATCCCGCTCATTCTCATCAGGAAGTTGAGGGCTACCCTTTCCCCTGTGAGTATCCCGCGGAGGGGGCCTTCAAGAACCAACACTTTAGTGCCGGCCGATACCCTTTCCCCGTCGGCGGCCATCTTTACAGAAGATACGCCCAGAAGCCCGAATATCTTCGCCGCCTCTTCCAACCCGGCAAGGACGGCATCCTCTTCGCAGATGATGCAGGCCTTTCCGCTGATGTCCGGAACGAAGGTCTCGGTCGTTATGTCCCCCGAGCCTACATCCTCATATAGGAACGGTTTCAGGTCCATCTCATACATCCAGTTCGAATTCCTTCCCAAGCTCGGGAAGGATGACGTTGTAATCTTGAAGGTCCTCGAGGAACATCTCCCTCGTCTCGGAGTGCATCAGGACGATGTTCTCCGGCTTGCATTTCTTTGCGAACTCCACGATCTCATCCTGTCCGGCGTGCGCCGAGAAGTCGAATTTCCGCACCTCGCACTCCACCTTCACCATCACTCCGTCGAGGACGATGCTCCCGGTCTCCACCAGGAGCCTTCCGTTGGTGTCTTCCGCCTGGTATCCGACCAGCAATATCGCGTTCTTCGGGTTGTCCTTGAACAGCCTCAGATATTCCAACACCGGCCCGCCGTCGAGCATGCCCCCGGTGGTGACGATGATCTGCCCCTTAGAGGCGTGCTTCCTCATGCTTGCATTCTTCACTTCTCTGAAGGTCTTCCTCGCCGCCCGCATGGCGCGGGGGTCCCTGAGGTATTCAGGATAATTGAGGAACAGCCCGGTGACGGACCTCCCCATCCCGTCCACCCACATCTCGTAGCCGAGATCCTTCAGTACCAACATTATCTCCTGGGTCCTTCCTACCGCAAAGCAAGGGACGATCACGGTGCCTCCCCTGTCGATCACCTCGTCGATCTTTGCTATGAACGCTTTGATGGATTCATCCCTCGGAGGGTGGTTCCTTCCGCCGTAGGTGCCCTCTATTATGAGGTTCTCGCACTTCACCGGCTTTGCACCCAAGACCAGCTTCTGGTCTGCGGTGTGCAGGTCCCCGGTATAAAGCGTGCTGGTGTCGCGTTTGAACTCGAACATCGCCGCTCCGGGGATGTGGCCTGCCGAGTGGAGGGTGACATCCGTCTTCCCGAGCTCGATGGTGTCCTTGAATGTGAACGGGACCACAAGATCCATCGTCCTTTCCACATCGTCGGAGGTATACGGTTCGTTGTATCCTTCGGCGATCGCGATCTTCAGGCTGTCATACAGCATGATCTCGGATATCTCCGCCGAGAGGGGGGTCGTGAACACCTCGCAATTGTCTCTTGCGCAGATCGCCGGCACCATTCCGCAATGGTCAAGGTGGCAGTGCGTCAGAAGCAGGTGGTCTATCCTTGGAGGGACGATAGGGTATTCAGGGGGTTTTGTCGGGCTCATTCCGTATTCGACGAGAATTGTTTTCTCCTCGTCCGCCATGGTCATCCCCATGCGGCCGACTGTATCCGCGCCGCCGAGGAATCTAAATTTCATTATCATTGCTGAGTATTCTCCTTTTTTGTTTTGAGTGCCTTCATTGAAGGGCTTTTTGTGAAAAGAGGGCCGCGCGCGGCACTCTTTGACAGTGAGTGGTGAGGTCATTGTATCAATGACTTACATGCGATAACTGAGGTAATTGCTATGTATATATTTAGTTTCCGAGCTGTGGGTATATCGTAAAAACGCCTTTTCAATGCGAAACTACTAAAATATGTAGGTAGGTTATGTAAATATGGCAATAGCTTCGAATGACGACAAGATCATTGGCGGGATGGGAATAGCCGCCTTCGTAATTTTCCTAATAATGCTGTGCGTTGCGATCGTTATGGGCGATTTTGACTTCGGGAGCGGGGCGATAAGCGACCTCTTCTCGGAGACCGCCTTCATGGCCGGATGTATAATAGCCGGCGCGATAGGATTGATATTCGGTCTAATGATCACTTTCAGGAAATCCGAATCGAAAGTGTTCATAGCCAGGATCCGCGGGATACTGATAATATTGGCCGCGGTGTCGCTTATTGCCCTGGGAGCATCGAAGGGGAACGATATTGCCGTATATCTGTTCGTAGCGTTGATCATCCTTGCCGCGGTCGCCGACATCTTCTATAACTGGGTCACAGACCAGAAGATATTGACCGTCATCGTTCTTCTGCTGACGCTCTGCATGGCACTCACCGGGGCGCTGAGCCTCACCGGCGACAACAACGCCACGGCGTTCGCGTTCATTTTCTTCATCGTGATCTGGGTGTGCGTAATAGCAATGATGAGGTTCGCCCCCGTCGTAGAGCCTGCGCCGACCAAGAAAGATAAGAAGAAGGGAGCAGAGGCGAAGAAGAAGAACGAGCCCGCTCCGAAGCCGTATCCTGCCAAGAAGGCAGAGCCTCCGAAGAAGGCCGAGAAGGGAGTCGCCGAGA
>JAKQBQ010000201.1 GCA_029574055.1 Methanobacteriota archaeon | reverse complement strand
AAACCGGCGAAGCATCAGACAGGTCTTTATCTTCGAATCGTCCTTTACATTCAGCCCGTGTTGTTCGACTGTTGCAAACCTTGAATACACGGGTCAACTTTTAATTGGGCGGTCATTTTTCTTTATGCAGGCAGAACATGTTGCAAACGAACTCCTTAGATATGTATGGCGGACATGCGGAAACGTTTCAAAATAATGATATCTGGGTCTTTTGAAAGGTTGATGTTATTGTCCTTCAAAGCATTTGGTTCTATTTATTTTAGGTATGCCTAACTTTAAATAGTTTTTAGGGTATCCTAAACTTATGAAAAATGACTGTGACTGTGCAAGCAGCGGCTCATGCGAAGGGCAGTGTACCGGGAGCATGTGCGTGCCGATCGACGAAGGATCCTTCAGATCGGAGAGCGGAGTGCCGTTGGTGACCGCAAAAATAGGGGACGGCGGCAAGATCGTCAGGGTCTCCGGGAAACAGGAGATAAGGAAATTCCTTTGCGAATTGGGGTTCGTCATCGGAGCGCATGTCGCTGTCGTAAGCGAGAACTCCGGGAATATGATATTGGACGTGAAAGGATCCAGGATCGCCATGGACAAGGGCATGGCATCAAAGATATTCTTTGCTCCGGCGTGAGGGGGCCGAAGCGCAGGCTTTGATCGGCAGGCGGACAGCACCGCCTGTCCCACCGCCGGACGAGCAGTGATGCAATGGTAAACAGGATCGCTTTGGCCGGGAATCCAAACTCCGGAAAGACCACGATGTTCAACAGGCTCACCGGAAGTTCCCAGCGCGTCGGGAACTGGCCCGGGGTGACGGTGGAGCGGAAGGAAGGCAAACTGAAGTACCTCGAGGACATGATAATCGTGGACCTTCCGGGGGTGTATTCGCTTTCTCCCTACTCTCCCGAAGAGATAGTATCCAGGGATTTTCTGCTGAACGAAAGGCCGGAAGCGGTCATCAACATCGTCGACGCATCGAACCTGGAAAGGAACCTTTACCTAACGACCCAGATACTTGAGGTGGGCATCCCCACCGTGATCGCGCTCAATATGATGGATGTCGTCCGCAAGGAAGGCGTGAAGATCGATGTCGGCAAACTGTCCAAGGCGCTCGGGTGCGCCATAGTCGAGACGACTGCCTTGAAGGGGGACGGCACCGTAGAGCTCACCGAAGCGGTGATGGCCGCGCTCGGAAAGGAGGCGGGAAGCAACCTCAGATATTCCAAGGACTTAGAAGAACACGTTTCCAAAATAGAGGGATTGATTCAAGGAAAGATCCCTAAAGAGGCGGCGAGATGGTACGCGCTGAAGCTCTTGGAGAGGGACGAAAAGGCAAAGAAGGACATCGACCCGGACACATGGGAGAAGATCGAGGCGATCGTATCATCCATGGAAGAGAAGAGGGACAACGATGCCGACACCGTGATCGCCGAGGAACGCTATTCCCTGATAGGAAGGATAGTCGGCGAAGCCGTGGACAGGAGCGGAGTGAAGAGGATAGAGACAAGATCCGATAGGATCGACAGGATAGTCACCAGCAGAAGATATGGGATACCAATATTCCTTCTTGTGATGTTCGGGATTTATTTCGTTGCGATCGAGACCATCGGCGGGTGGGGCACCAATATGCTGAACGATTACGTAGGCAACACAGTCATGCCCTCCATCGAGAGCTGGCTCACGGACATCGGCGTCGCCGGCTGGCTGATCGGGCTGATCGTCGATGGGATCATAGGAGGGGTGGGGGCAGTGATAGGGTTCCTGCCTCAGATGATAGTGCTTTTCCTGATCCTTGTGCTGCTTGAGGAATGCGGATACATGGCGAGGGTGGCTTTCATAATGGATCACATCTTCAGAAGATTCGGGCTGTCCGGGAAGTCTTTCATTTCCGTCCTGGTAGGGATGGGGTGCGGCGTTCCCGGGATCATGTCGTCAAAATCGATAGAGGGGGAGTCCGAAAGAAGGATAACCGCCATGACGGTCACATTCATACCTTGTTCGGCCAAGCTGCCCGTCATCGCGCTGATCGCGGGGGCATTGTTCGGGCAGAGCGCGTTCGTTGCCGTTTCCGTCTATATCATAGGGATAATCTGCATATTGATGTCCGGTATCATATTGAAGAAGTGGAAGTCCCTCGCGGGCATCCCGTCCCCGTTCATAATGGAGCTCCCGCCATACCACATGCCCCATGCACTGAGCGTTGCAA
>JAKQBQ010000194.1 GCA_029574055.1 Methanobacteriota archaeon | reverse complement strand
CCATATGCACTCAGAATTCTATCTTCATATCGGATGGGAAGGATATACTGATATCCGAATTCGGGAAGGAATACGGAACCTATTTCTCGATATTGCAGATGATCGCCGAAGGCAGGAACACGCTGAGAGAGATCAGCGATGCAATAGGGAAGGAAGCCGGCTCCTATCTCGACAACATGGAAAAGGAATATAGGCTGGTTAAGAAGAACAGGCCGATGTTCTCCAAAGGGAACAGCAGGGATATCAGATGGAAGATATCCGACAACTATCTGGATTTCTATTTCAGGTTCATATACAGCAACTTCTCGCTGGTGGAGACGAAAAGGTTCGACATGCTGAAAGAGAAGATACGTTCCGAATATCCGCAATACAGTGGGCCTGTGCTCGAGAATTACTTCAGGGAGAAGATGATCGAGGAAGAGCGCATTACCGACATCGGATCATATTGGGATCGGAAAGGACAGAATGAGATCGACATAATTGCCATTAACGATATGGACATGAAAGCGATAGTTGCCGAAGTGAAACGGGACCCTAAAAAAGCCAACATCGGCGGCCTCAGAAAGAAGGCCGAGGCCGTTCCGGAATTGAAGGGATACGAGATAGAGTTCAGGATCCTTTCGCTTGAGGACATCTGAAGCATCGTGCTAATTTAATAGCCATTAATTTAATGGTCATTAAATTAGCAGTATTTCAACAGTGCCAGCAATAAAAAAAAAATAATTTGTAGACCCTTGTCTTAATTCAGCTCCTTGACTGCGTAGGTCGGAGATATACCTGAATTCCCCCATATTTCGGATTGTATTCGGATGTCATTTCGCAGGGACCTTCATATTGGGATACCAAGCTCAATCCGTAAAGGACCAAGGCGTTGTTTATGCATACAACATTCCCGCTGTCGTGGGGCTTGATCAGAAGGATCCTGTGATCGGTGCTTAGATGTACGAAATACCTCGGCCTGTCGAACATGGGGCTGGATATCGTGTCCGGGCCGTCGCGGTAGATGTGCATGTCCGCGGCCTTGTCGGGCGCGTGCAGGAACGTCTCTCCGACCAGGATGTCCCCTCTTTTCGTCTCGACCGCGGAAGCGTTGTTTATCTTATCCGTGAGCGACGCTATGATCTGTTTGTTCTCCACATCCTTCTGCTCAAGCTGGTGGATCTGCTCTTTCAGGGCCTCTATCTGAACGGTCTGTTCCTTTCTTTCGCTTTCCACAGCCTCGGAGATCTTATCTTTCATCTCTTCTTTGTATTTCTCTTCCAGCATGGGTTCGATGATGTGCCTTTGCTTATTCCACACCGCGGCCGCCATCTCGTCGATCTGATCCTTCTTCAATTCGTACATGAACGACGAGTCTATCCTTTGGAGCCCCTTAGCGAAATAATACGTCTGTTTATCATCCAAAGAGCATATCCATGTCTCACCGGGCGATATGTTCGATTCGGTGGTCTTGTGCCTGAACACCGGGATCCCTTTGTATTTTGATAACACCCGATCCTCTTCCTCGAAGAACGTCAGGATGACATTCTTCTTCAGATTGTTCCAGTCCTCGTCCACCACCCCGTATTTTTCGCTGTATTCCTTCAAGAAGTCATTGAAGTCCATCAGACCACTTCCGTTTCTTCAGCGCTGCTTTTCTCTGTCTCGGTGGGATTGAACATGGACAGGAGAGGCATCTTGTCAAGATCGTAGAATTTGTCTGCCACTACGACCATAGCTTTCGAAACGGAGTTGTCGAAAGCCGCCACTTCCACCCTTTTGCCGGCCGACTGCACATGCTGGATCGCCGGCACGAAATCCCTGTCGCCGCTGACGACGATCGCTATATCATAATGATCCCTGAGCGCATGGGCCACCATCTCGCATGCCATGGCCACATCGACCTCCTTCTGCTCCTTTCTGACGGCGTCGTACGACTCCCTGGCGATCACTCTGAACCCCAAATGTCTCAGCTTGTCATGGAATCTTGCGGAGGAGTCTTCCTCGCCGAACGGCCTTTTCGTATCGAAGACGTATGCGGCAACAAGTTCGCGAGAACCCACGAGCTGCACCGCCAAGGTGTACAGGTCGAGTTTGAAGGGAGCGGAGTTCTCGACCATTCTCACGCTTTCCAATACATTTCTGAGGTCTATGAACATCATAACCTTGTTGTTCCTATTCTCTGATATCAGGGTCATCTCCGCACCGCCGCCATGCCGAATCCAAAAGGCTGATGTTCTTATCATCATGCCTCTTATTAACATTGTGCGGGGAGGTTCCCGCCCGCATATTTTTTAGATGCGGACAAAGAGTGTTTCAACGGATCATTTTTTTATTTTGAGGCCCGGCTCCTTGTTGGCGCATGTTCCGCAGATCGGCTCCTTCTTCCCCAAGAACTTGCTGACGTAAGACGAACAATTCACGCATAATGTCTTATTGCACCTGCTGCAGCGCGCGCTGTGCTTCTCATCGACGATGTTCCCGCATTTCACGCATACTATCCCATTTTTGGATATCTTCCCGCCGCAGATGTCGCAGGCAAAAACCTTGGGATCGATGATCGTAAACTCCTCCGAGCTGCTCTCCAGCGACCGGATCGTCCTTGCTTTACCGAACATTTCGTATTCCACGTCCGATAACGGAAGGTACAGGCACATGACGTTCTGTATGGTGATGTCCTTCTTGGTCGGGGTGCATGTCTTTGTACTCAGCTTATTGGATTTCGTCATGTATGGCACATACTTGGTATGCATGCTCTGGACCTTGTCGTAAAGAACATCCAGGATCTGCTTCCTCGGCTTCAGCAAAGCGGCGTCCTTCCCTTGAGGATCATAGGCCATCCTCGGTGCCATGTCGTACACTTTGGAGAATTCGTCGCCTTCGATCCTTCCGGTGCTTTCGCTGATGTAGAAGTAGCCGTCACCGGTCTCCTTGTGGATGACCTTGTTGGAGGCAGTGAATTCAGCGTCGACCCTGTAATTGATCTTGTAGTAGACCACGTGGGAGATGTCCCTTTTGATGATGGCTATGTTCAATCCGATGTCGTCGGAGCATTGAAGCTCTTTCTTCAACTTTTTTGAAAGGTGTTCCCTGAACTCCCTGTCGCTGTTGGCGATTATCGTGAAGGCTTCCGGCTCTTCCTTCTTGTACACGAGTTTAATGCCGGCCTTGAATGCGATGGAGGCAAGCTTTTCAAGGTCCATGAGCGTGATGGGAAGATTGTTCTCGTCGATGTACTTCTGGGCTGTGCTTGCAAACTTCCCGGAGGTGACGATTATACCTTCTTTGACCTTCTTCTTTTTCATTGCGGTGTAGAATTTCTCTATCGCCGGCCTTCCAACGGGGGACTTTGCCGGGTGTTTGCAGTCGACGGCGATATTGTTGCTGCTGAGGACAACGAAGTCGGTGTTGGCATCTTCGAACAGGAAGGAGCGTTTCACTTTCGCTTTATAGAAGGCGGAGAAGATCTCCTCGCAGAGCTGTTCGAAACCCTCGCTGTCGAGACCTTCCATGTAGAGAGTCTTCATAGTACGGGGAGGGATGTTTTTGTTTTTGATTATTTGTATTGACAGATGTATATTACACGCTCAACAAATAGAAAGGACTTATTCTCTATGACGGACACAATATCATCGAAAAATATAGATCTCACATGTATAATACTATGTTCATGACAGCACTAAGCTGGGAACATCTTCCGATGGGCGTTATGTTGAAACGAACAATTGTTGTCCCTGACTTTCAAAGAGAATTTTCATGGGAGGTAGAGCAAGCGGAGGATTTCCTTCAAGATCTAAAATCGTTTATTGATGATCACACAGATGGACAATATTTGTTCGGACAAATGGTATTCTATCGCGAAGACAAAAACACCCATTGTGTAATAGATGGGCAGCAGAGACTAGCTACTTCTGTAATATTTTTATCTGCGCTGAAGGAACTTCTTAATGATATTGGTGGCGTTGATGCCAATGACTTAATACTGGACGTGAACGAGTGTGTAGGTAGAATAAGGGCGAATAGGAGTGAAATGCATCTTACCCTTGGATCAAAAAACGCACAATACTTTAAAACATATATACAAAAAGCGGAAAAGAAGCCTGATAAGAAAAATGGTTCTAACGGTAAGATAACCAAAGTCTGGAACTATTTCAAAGAAGAGATTGGTAAAGAGGTTTTAAACATTAATGAAACAGAGAAAAAAATCAACAGAATAGAAGAGTATTTTATTGGACTTACCGAGGGATTTTTTGTTTCATCCGTTACGAGTGAAGACAGACAATATGCCTTCGTAGTTTTTGAAGCTCTAAACTCTAGAGGAAAAGGTTTAGAACCAGGTGATCTGATTAAAAATCACTTTTTCCGATTGAAAGGAAAAAATAAACTTGACGATATAGAAACGCAATGGACAGACATGACGAAAGCGCTTGAGAGTGTAAAAAACGACACGCAAGATTATATAACACAGTATATTAGATATTGTTGGAACAGCATGTATGAGTTCTCAAGAAAAAGAGAATTGTTCAAAAACATAACAAATGAGATTAAACTTGACTCGAGAACTACTCACCCGTTTCCAAATGCGTTGTTCAGTCTTTATGAGCCGTATATAACTATGGTGGATCCAATGAAAGGAAAAGCTTTTGAGTCCAAGGAGATTATTGACAAAATTTCGGGTCTCAAAGCCATGAGAATTCGCGCATATTTTCCTATTGTGCTTGCACTGAAATACAAAGAATATGATGAGAAACAAATCCTAGAGACAGTATCAAATTTAGAAAGCATGCTCTTTAGAAACATCATTATTGGAAACAAAACTGCAAATATGTACGAGAAAGACCTTTCGAGTTACGCCTTTGATATAACAAACGGCATCGCAATAGAAGAGATTAATAAAAAAATAATCAGCGATACAAATGATGATGAAACTTTTAGGGCAGACTTCAAAAAATATAAGGCGGGTACAAAAGAACTTAGCAAATACATATTGAAGGAAATTTATGATCAAAGGTCGCCGGAAGTGGAAATAAAAAAGGATGGAAATAAAGTTCATCTTGAACATATAATGCCGGAAGATGTGAGTAAATGGGAAGTAGAAAAGTCGGTTCATGAAAAAAATCTGAACCGCATCGGGAATCTCACACTTATTCTAGGACACACGAATATAATAATGTCGAACGCGCCGTTTAAAGAAAAGAAGCCCCTATACTCAGACGGTTCTCAGATCACTGAAACAAAAGATCTTTCTAATATAGCAGGGGACGATTGGACGGAAGATCTCATCGAACTAAGACAGGATTATCTTTTTTCGATTGCCCGCGAAAGATGGCCTAAAAGAGATGGTAAAATGAGTCCGCTTATTCCAGATCCCGTACCAAAATGGAGAGAAAGGTTCATAGAATTAAAAAAGAACTAATTGGTCTTGGATCCTTAGTCGGTTGTCACTACTGTTAGAAACGCATAAGTGTCCACTATCAGATTAATAAAGATGCCACCACTCTATGTGTGGCTCTAGTTATGGCAACAAAATGGATTTTGGATGCTGACTGAGAGATTATGTCAATATTAATCTTGCATACCAGAAAGCTATAAGAACCATAATCAAATACAAGTGTTCACCGGGCTCGTGGTCTAGGGGTTATGACGTCGCCTTGACATGGCGGAGGTCGCCGGTTCAAATCCGGCCGGGCCCACCATACTCTTTTACAATATCACAAGATTTTCACTCAGAACAACATCGCTCTGCTTCTTTTTTCCAAGGACATCTTGTATTCTGGAACTGTGAAGGCCTTTGATCTTCTCCACTTCGTCAGAGTTGTAATTGGGAGTTCCTTTCGCTACTCTTACCTCCCCGCAAAAAATGTCGACGACGTCCCCTTTCGAAAAGTGTCCTGATACACCAACCACGCCCACCGGGAGCAAGGATTGGTGGCTTTTTATTGCTCTTTCGGCTCCTTCGTCAACATAGATGATCCCCTGAGCTCTCGCAGACTTCAGCCACCTTCTCTTCTTCGACATCTGCGTATCAGCTATGAAAAGCGTCCCTATGTCTTCTCCGGCAACCGACTTTGAAAGGGCGTTTTCGATTGCATTGGAAACGATGATCATCCTGCATCCCGCGTCCTTGCATATTTCCGCTGCCCTGATCTTCGTCTTCATGCCGCCGGTGCCCACACCGCTTACCGGGTCCCCGGCCATCTCTTTTATTTCCGACGTAATCTCTTTAACAACAGAAATGAACTTGGCATCTTTGTAAATGCTCGGGTTTTTATCATACAATCCATCCACGTCGGACATTATCACCAGAAGATCAGCTTCCACCCTGCTGGCTATCATTGCGGACAATGTGTCATTGTCTCCAAACACCGCACCTATCTCTTTAATAGAAACCGCATCATTCTCATTGAAAATCGGAACCACTTTGTGTCTGAGAAGAGTGTCGATAGTGTTGTTCAGATTCAGCACGCTGTCTCTATCTGAGTAGATATCCATCGTAAGCAGAATCTGGGCAACAACTATCCCTTGTTTCTGGAAGCTTTCGTTCCATTTTTGCATCAGTATGCTTTGGCCGACGGACGAGGCCGCTTGGCGCATCGGGATATCGTTCGGGTTCGGTTTGGCCCCCATTACTTTGAGCCCTATGCCAATCGCCCCTGATGTCACTATCAGGACTTCTTTCCCTTTGTCCTTGAGCTCCTTGACCTGTTCTGCAATGGAATCCATAATGTCCTTAGAAGCGGCCGAACTGCCTTGAGTTATGGTAGAGGTTCCAACCTTTATCACAATCCTTTCAACTTCGCCGAGCAGCTCTTTCCTGTTCATGTGCCATCACTGATATTTCTGATTTAATCTCTTGTGGATATATTTCTTTGCGTCCTTTCCGACATAGTCTTTTACAACTTGTCCATTCCCTATGAGCACGTACTTGTAGATCATCAGTCCTTCCATACCGACCGGGCCTCTTGAGTGGATCTTGTTCGTGCTTATCCCTACTTCAGCGCCCCTTCCGTATCTGAATCCGTCAGCGAATCTGGTCGACGCGTTGATAAAAACGTCAGCAGAATCCACCGACCTTACGAACTCAGATTGTTTGTCTTTGTTCATGGTGATGATCGCGTCCGTGTGATGCGACCCGTGCTTATTGATGAAAGCGATCGCTTCTTCCAAGCCATCGACTGTCGCGATCGATATTATCATGTCGTTGTACTCAGCGTCCCAATCCTCTTCCTTCGCGTCAATGACCGAGACATCCTTCGGAATTGACTTTTTTGCCCTCTTGTCGACCCTTATTTCCACGTTGTTATCTATGAATAATTTGACCATTCTCGGAAGGAATCTGTCGGCTATCTTTGAGTTCACGAGAAGTGTCTCAACAGCATTGCAAACGGCCGGATATTGTATCTTTGAATCTAACGTGACCGCAAGTGCCAGATCGATGTCTGCTTCGTCGTCGACGTATATGTGGCATATCCCCGAAGAATGACCAAGCACCGGAATCTTTGTGTTGTTCTGAATGTATTTGACAAACTCGTATGAACCTCTAGGGATCAGGAGATCTATGTGCTCGTGCATCTCAAGTATCTGATTGATGTCCGCTCTTGTCTCCATTAGCACAAACGCCTCTTTCGGGACGCCCGCGGAGGCAGCTGCATTCGTCAGCACATCGAATAGGACCCTATTGGAATAGAATGCCTCTGAACCTCCCTTAAAGGCCACGCCGTTGCCGCTCTTGAGGCAAAGAGATAGGATCTGTGGAACAACATCCGGACGAGACTCGAATATCACTCCGAGCATACCTATCGGGCATTTGATCTGATACAACACCAGCCCTTCATCGAGCTTGATAGTTGAGATCGTCTCTCCGACCGGATCCTCAAGTTTTATAACGTCCTTTATCCCGTCGATCATCCCGGATATCTTCTCGTCGTTGACCTTCAGCCTCTTCACAAGAGAATCGGACAATTCGCCTTTTTCTGCTATCTTCTCTGCTTTAGAAACGTCTTTAGCATTGGCTTCCAGGATCTTTTTCTTGTTCTTGTCCAACGCCTTTGCCATTGCCTTCAGGGCATTGTTCTTCGTCTCTGTATCGAGAGTTGCGAGCACCAAAGATGCGGACTTAGCCTTCTTAATGTCCGATATGACCTGAGACATGATACAACACCCTATGATATTCAGATATTAAGATTTGATTTTCGGAATGATGTTTTAAATAGAATAACTTGATTGCTTGAACCAAGCCGAGGTAATCTAGTCCGGTAAGGTGGCGGTCTCGAAAACCGCTGGCGTCACGCCTCGGGAGTTCGAATCTCCTCCTCGGCGCCTTTAATTTCTCTCAACATGCGTCTGCTCTGGTGAAACTCTGCCATAAAGATGAGATAGACCGCATTATCAAAATAACGACCATGGTGCCGGATGGATAGAGTATGCCCGAGTTCTCACCGGCAACTATAACAGTTCCCACACGGTTTCCCATCCGTGGCTCGCGATACGTGGACAAGAGACCAGATGATTGTCGTGTTCAAGTTGTATAGCGAACTCCCATATGGAAAAATGCATTCCTTGAATCCGGAAGTAATCACTACGGCAAAGCTTATCGGAAGAACCCCGGGTGCAGTCAGCAGAAGGCTCGGCAACTATGCGAGCTGCGACTCCGAATACACAAAGGACGGTAAGAAGGGGCTTGAGCATTGGGGGAAGAATGTCAAAGAAATATGGGATGAGTTCTCGAATGATATGGAAAGACTTGTTTTGGAGGCAGACGCCATCATGGCCGACACATACGGTTACGAGTCAGGCGAGCTTATAATAGACGGGACGGACTCGTTCGAAGCATTTCCGATCGGATGGGAAAAAGAACAGATAATAACAGCCCGCAGGAACCAGTCATTCTTTAGAAAGGCTGTATTATCATCATACGGCGAACGGTGCTGCATCACCGGCATTGAAGAAAAGAGCCTGCTGGTGGCCAGCCATATCAAGCCGTGGAAGGACAGCGATCCGCGTACAGAAAGGACGAATCCCCGGAACGGCTCGTGTCTGAACGCGCTTCACGACCGCGCCTTCGATAAAGGATTCATAACGATCGGAGCAGAGGATCTTAAGGTCGTTCTTTCCGGATCATTGAGAAAAAGCGTGGATCGCGATGTTTATGAGAAATTTTTCGGCATTTACGAAGACTGCACCATCAATATGCCTGCGAAGTTCGTTCCTGACAAAGAATTGCTGAGATACCATAACGAATCTATTTTCAATAAATAACCTATCAATTCAATCCTGTCAAACCTAACAAGATTAGTTCCTGCGTGACAGAGTTTCTACCTGCTCCAGCACCCTTTCAATAATGTCTGCGCACCCGCTTGCATCTTTTTTTATCTGCGCTCCCCAGAATCTTAAGACAGTGTATCCTAATTCTTCCAACTCAGCTTCCACTTCGCGGTCGCGTTCCATGTTTCGTTCTATCTTTGGTATCCAGTATCCCCTATTCGTTTTGATCGTGTTTTTCCTGTTTTCCCATTCGTATCCGTGCCAGAACTCGCTGTCGCAGAATACTGCCACCCTTTTTCCGATAAACACAATATCTGGTTTGCCGGGAAGCCTATTGTAGTTTTTTCTATAACGAATACCTCTCCCCCAAAGCTCTTTCCTCAAAATGGACTCTATCGACGTGTCTTTTGATCTTATTGCAGACATCGACTTTTTGCGTTGCTCCGGAGTAAGGTTATCCATTGGATAAAGAAGGCGGGCAGAAAATAAGCTTTTTACGATTCAGCCGGAAAGTTTTGTTTGGATCGTGCTGCCGCCTGCAACACCGGCTGGTTTGTCGATCTCCAGCTCGCCTTCGCTAAAAATTGTGAAGTCTATGGAGTAATCATTCTCATCATTCTTTACTATCGAAACATGATCTATACCCAATTCTTCCAGCGTCTCGATTGTGATCAGTTCGCCGGGCGGGAGCTCCAAAACTCTTCTTAGTATCCATTCTCCAAGTGCAGAATTTGGATTTGACATTAGTGCCTTTTCATTATCCTGGCATATCTTTGCTGATAACTCGCCGCCGTCCGGCAGCCTTAGAACGAACGGCTTATCTCTAGGCGGGAAGAATCCTGGAAACTTTTTATGAGTCTCGGCAGGTATAGGAATGTAAACCTCATCGCTGCTCCTACGTCTCCCGCGTGCATTCCACTGATTGAGGCCGCTGCGTTCCGGCACATATCTTATGCCTTTCTTCACAGAGAATAACGGCAACATGATAAACTGCCTTACGACCGCTTTCTTCCGGCCCGGTATCATTCCCGCGATTTCTCCGAGTACATCAAATGGGTCTTCGAGTATGCTTACTCCAAAATCAATAACCGATCGAGATAGGTCGAATTCCATGTAGAGGGTGCTCTTCGATCTGTAGAATCTATATCTGTGGTTCCCGTCTGTAAAAAGAATGGTGTTGTTCTCGCCGCTCTTTAAAACCCTGATTTTTTCTGTGTCTATGGGATCCATATTCAACTCGGTGATCCTAACAGAGCCGGCATCTCTTGTTATACAGTGGTATATCAAAGAGGATACTCCATAATTTCTTTTAGTGAACTCCAGCCGTTTGTTTCTTAATTCGGATACTTTTTTCACTAAGTCTTCATCGGAGAGCGCAAAAAAAGAACTACTGTCTTTGTTGAATTCCGCTATCTTCTGAGGCTGTGCTTTTTTTATACCTGTCTCAACAAACGTTTTGATGCCTACACCGACGCTGCCTACTTTCGCGTCAATGGAACAATCAGCACGCGAAACGTTCTCTGCTCCGAGACACTCGCAGAAAAGGTTCTCAGTCAGTCTGTATGCAATGTACGGCTTATCGCTGTCTGAAAACAGTTTTGACAGGGAACACGCCACCTGGATAAGGTCTGTGTATTTTTCGACTTTTTCCTTCGGCAACCTGTCTATCAGCATGGCTGTCACTCTGCGTCCGTCTTCTCAAAGGCATCAAGAATCTTTACCGCAATGCTTTGGACGACGGGTACAGAAACAGAATTGCCTGCTTGTTTGTACTTGCTCGATCTCGAAATATCTTCTGAGAACTTGAACTTGTTAGGGAATCCCTGCAGTTCGAGACACTCTTCCGGGGAAAGTTTTCTTATGCCGTGATTGTCGCGGATCAGCGGCACATTGTGCCCTCCGCCCCCCATATTGGCCGTCAGAGTGGGACAGACATCTCCCTTATTTTCTCTGACATAGGTGCGGCGCAGCTGATAGACTGTGTCTTTCCTGTGCATTTTTTCATTCAGCATGTCGTAGTATCTTGAGCCTTCTCTGTAGTATAGAGCCTCGTCTGCTTCCGTCTGAGGATTTGTTATTGACTCGATCTTCCTCTCCAGCTTGACCGGCTCCGGCCATGAAAAATTCGCTGCATCTCTTTTGTCCCTGAATGCAACGATGTACACTCTTTCTCTGTTCTGAGGTATATTGCCGTATTCTTTCGTGTTAAATATGCGGTGATCCGGATCCCTGTACCCGATACTATCGAGGGCTTCGCATATTATCTTAAATGTTCTTCCATTATCATGCCTTACCAGGTTTTTGACATTCTCTATGAAAACCGCTCTGGGTCGTTTTGCTTCAAGTATCCGGACGATTTCGTAGAATAATACGCCCCTATCATCATCAAATCCCTTTCTGTATCCTGCCACCGAGAAGGCCTGGCATGGAAATCCGGCAGTTAATATGTCCATGTCCGGTATATCTTCTGCTCTGATCTTCTTTACATCGCCTTCTACGAGATATTCGTCTCCAAAGTAAGCACGATATGTGCTGCAGGCATCCGAATCTATTTCATTTGCCCAAACCATCTTTGCGCCTGCGTTCTTAAACGCCAGACATATTCCGCCTATGCCTGCAAACATACTTCCGGCAAGATAGCTCTCCCTTCTGCCTGGAATTTTTGACTGCTGGCCGCAGCGGCTCTCCGCATGAGTCAGTGCATCCATTTTTATTCCTTAGAAAAGCGATGCGTTGTAGAGTATATAACTTTTTGAGGGGGGTGCCCGAAAGTACCCGAAAGTGAAACGCCTGGGTTAATCTTTTTGGACATTAATTGACTATTTCTACGCTGTTATTATCCCGGCGCTGCCTTTTGCTTCTTCCTCATATACAGCGAGATCACGATCGTCACCGTCAGCACCGACAGGATGAAAACGAGCGAGTACAACACATCCATATGGAAATACTCAGAGGTGAGCATCTTGATGCCTATGAACGCCAATATTATCCCCAACCCGTACTTCAGATACTCCAGGTGTTCCAGCGATCCCTTTATGGCGAAGAACAGCGACCTCAGGCCGAGTATCGCGAAGATGTTCGACGTATAGACGATGAACTTGTCCGTTGTGATGGCCAAGACCGCCGGTATCGAGTCGAACGCGAACATGATGTCGGTGAGCTCGATGACGATTATGCAAAGAAACAGCGGGGTCATCATCCTCACTCCGTTGCGGACGGTGAACAGCTTGTCCCCGTCGAAATCCGGAGACACGTTGAACCTCTTGCTCAGCCTGTCCGCGAGCTTGCTGTCCTTGCTGCCGTCTTTCTTTGTTACGGTCTTTATCGCAGTGTAAATCAGCACCGCTCCGAAGATGTACATCATCCAGTCGAAGGCATCCAGCAATCCCGCCCCGGCAAAGATGAATATCCCCCTGAACGCGAACGCTCCGAGTATGCCGTAGAACAGCGCTTTGTGCTGGTATTCATCCGGCACTGCGAAGTACCCGAAGATCACGATGAACACAAAGAGATTGTCAACGCTCATCATCTCTTCTATGACATAAGCTGTGAAGTACTCCGTGGCGGTGGCGGAGCCCATCTCGAAATATATCATAACGCCGAACGCGATCGCCAGGCCTATCCAGAACGCCGTCATTCCCAGCGCCCTTTTGACCGGGACGTGTTTTGCCCCTCTGTTGAGGATCCCCATGTCGACGGCGAACATCACGATTATGACCACGGCGAAAATGATCCACATTATCTGCGTGTCTATCGTGATATCCTCATCCTTTCACTCATTATATCAAAAGTACGATTTAAACTATGTCAGCGCTCGTCCAATTTCTGTCTGAATTTGGATCTGCCTTTGCCGGACGATTTCTTTCCCGCTTGGTCATCCAATTTCATGAGCAGTTCTTTTTCCAGCGGGGTTGTTTTGCTCGGGACGTCCATCTTGACGCGCACGAACATGTTCCCCCTCGAGCTCTGGTTCATCTTGGGAAGGCCTTTGCCGGATATCCTCAGCACGCCGCCGACCTGGGTTCCCGACGGTATTGTTAAAGAGATGGTCTCCCCATCGATGGTCTTGACCGTCTCCTCCCCTCCCAGCACGAGTTTGGGGTATGTTGTGTTGACCTCGGACCAGAGGTTCGCCCCGTCCCTTTCGAAGTTCTTGTCCTTCTTGATGTGCAGTACGACGATCAGATCCCCGGGCGGGCCTCCGTTGTATCCGGCGTCCCCGGCCCCGGGCACTCTGATCCTCATCTCCTCTTCCACCCCCTTCGGGATGTTCACGGATACCTTGGAAGAAATGCTGACCTTTCCGGACCCTCTGCACTTGGGGCATCTTTCTTTGAAGGATGTCCCCGTTCCGTTGCAGTTGGAGCAGTCGCTCACCGACACCATGTTGCCGAAGGGCGTGCGGCTCACTCTCTGCATCTGCCCGGCGCCTCCGCATGTCTGGCACGTTTCGATCTTCCCGTCCTTTCCGCCGGTCCCCCTGCAGTCCCCGCAGGAAATGGTATGGGGTATGGATAGTTCTGCGGTCTTCCCTTTCAGCACGTCTTGGAGCGTTATCTCCATGTCGTACCTGAGGGACTCCCCCTGCCGGGGGGAGTTCCTCGACCTCTGCTGCTGCCTCCTTCCGCCGAACATGCTGCCGAAGATATCCCCGAATATATCGCTGATATCGTCGGCATGGGTGAAGTCGTCCCAGGAGAACCCTCCGTTGCTGAACTGGCTGTTCACCCCTGCATGCCCGTATTGGTCGTATGTTTTCCTTTTGCCCTCGTCGGAGAGTACTTCGTATGCCTCCGAGACCTCCTTGAACTTGGCCTCCGCGTCCTCTTTGGAGAGGTCGGTCACGTCGGGATGGTATTTCTTCGCGAGGGCCCTGTAGGCCTTCTTTATCTCATCCTGCGACGCGTCCTTGGCGACGCCCAGTATCTCGTAGTAGTCTCCCGGCATTCATATGACCTTACTTGTTCTCGTCGTCGTCCACGATCTTGTAGTCCGCGTCCACGAATTCTTCTCCGCCGTCGTCCTGCTGCGCCGAGCCCTGTGCCTGCTGCGACTGCTGCTGCGCTTCCTGGTACACCCTCTGGCTTATGGGGGCCATGGCCTTCATCAGCGCGTCAAGCTTTGATTTGATGGCTTCGGCGCTGTCGCCTTTGGTCGCGCCTTCGAGGTCGCTTATGGCCGCTTCGACGGAGGCCCTCTCTTCCTGGGAAACTTTCTCCCCAAGCTCGTCCATCGACTTGCGGACCGAGTGGATCATAGTCTCCGCCTGGTTCTTGGCGTCTATGAACTCGATCTTCTTCTTATCGGCGTCGGCGAACTTCTCCGCCTGCTTGACGAGGTCTTCGATCTCATCCTTGGAGAGCTTGTTCGTTGATGCGATGGTGATCTTCTGTTCTTTCCCCGTCCCTTTGTCTTTGGCGGTGACGTTTATTATCCCGTTGGCGTCGATGTCGAAGGTGACCTCTATCTGAGGCATGCCGCGGGGCGCCGGGAGTATGCCGTCAAGGATGAATCTCCCAAGCGATGTGTTGTCCGCCGCCATCTTCCTTTCTCCCTGAACGACGTTTATCTCCACCGACGGCTGGTTGTCGGCCGCTGTGGAGAATATCTGGGATCTCTTTGTGGGGATGGTCGTGTTCCTGTCTATGAGTGTGGTGGCAATGCCTCCCAGCGTCTCTATCCCAAGCGACAGCGGGGTCACATCCAGCAGAAGGACGTCCTTGACTTCGCCCGAGAGCACCGCTCCCTGGACCGCCGCCCCCATGGAGACGCACTCCATCGGGTCGATCCCCCTCTGTATCTTCGGCCCCACTATCCCTTCGATGAAGCTCTGCACAATGGGCATCCTAGTCGGCCCTCCGACCATTATGATCTTGTCTATCGCATCCACGGACAGCTTGGAATCGGATACCGCCTGGTCGATGGACTTTTTGCATCTTTGGACGATGGGTTCGACGAGCTCTTCGAGCTTCGCCCTTGTGACCGTCTGTATCAGGTGTTTGGGCCCGGATGCGTCTGAGGATATGAACGGAAGGTTGATCTCCGTCTGCATTGTGGTGGACAGCTCGATCTTCGCTTTCTCGCATGCCTCCCTTACTCTCCAGAACGCCATGTTGTCCTTGGAGAGGTCTATCCCCGTCTCCTTCTGGAACTGTCCCAGCACGAATTTCGTGAGGTTCTCGTCCATGTCGGATCCGCCGAGCTGCGTGTCGCCGGATGTCGAGATGACCTCGAACACCCCGTCGCTGAAGTCCATGATGGTCACGTCGAGGGTCCCGCCGCCGAAGTCGAACACCATTATCTTCTGGGCGGTGCCGCTCTTGTCCAAGCCGTATGCCAGCGCCGCGGCCGTGGGCTCATTGATAATACGTACGACTTCCAGCCCGGCGATGGCCCCGGCATCCTTCGTGGCCTGCCTCTGGTTGTCGTTGAAGTATGCCGGCACTGTGATGACCGCTTTCTCAATCTTCTCCCCAAGGTACGACTCGGCGTCCTTCTTGATCTTCTGTAATATGAATGCTGAGATCTGCTGGGGGGTGTACTCTTTGCCGAGGGCGGTCACCTTCTCGTTCGATCCCATCTTCCTTTTGACGTTCTTTATGGTGCCGTCCGGGTTCGTTACAGCCTGCCTCCTCGCCGGTTCTCCGACAAGCAGCTGGCCGTCCTTCGTGAATGCTACGTAGGAGGGGAAGGACTTCCCTCCGACGCTGGTGCCCTCTGCGCTCGGGATCATGGTAGGCCTTCCGCCTTCCATCACCGATGCGGCCGAGTTGCTGGTTCCCAGATCTATTCCAATTATTCTTGACATTTTTACTCACTTTCCTTCTTTTTTGTAACTTTGACCTTTGGATACCTTATCACTTTGTCGTTCATGCGGTATCCTTTCTGGAACACCTCTGCTATGTCCCCCTCGGTGTCCGCTTCCATTATGCACAGCGCCTCATGGATGTTCGGGTCGAACTTGCAGTTCGTCTCTATCTCCGTAAGGCCGTTCTCCTCCAGTATCTTCATCAGATTCTGCCTTATCCCCCGTATCCCCTTTACGAGTTCATCTTCTTCTTTGGCCGTCCCAAGGGCCCTGTCCATGTCATCCACTATCGTAAGCAGGCTTCCCGCGATGCCGCACAGCGCGAACCTTCTGAACTCGTCGTTCTCCTTCTCGGTCCTTTTGCGGAAGTTGTCGAAGTCTGCCTGGAGCCTGCGGGCCATGTTCAGATACTCCTCCGCTTTGGCATTGGCCTCAGCGAGGGCTTCCGTCATGTCCTCGGATGCTTCCTGGACATCCTCTTCTTTTTTCTTTTTAGACCTTTCAGTCATGGGTCGGCCTCCGGTTAGTTCGATTATAATGGTGATGGGGCCTTGCGGCCCCGTTTATTGGTTTCAGTCGTCATCCATCGAGGGTCCGTCGCCTCTGCCGTATTCCGGCATCGGGCTTGACTTGGATGCGATGACGTCGTCGATCCTGAGGATCATCACTGCCGCGTCGGTGGCGGAGTTGATGGCCTGTTTGCCTATCCTTACCGGCTCGATGACGTTGAGCTTGCGCATGTCCTCGATCTTCCCGGTGAAGGGGTTCAGTCCTGCGTTGACCTTACCTTCTTTGTGGGCCTTCCTCATCTGGATGTTCATGTCTATCGGATCAAGCCCGGCATTCTCTGCCAGGGTCGTGGGGATCACTTCCATTGCGGACGCGTAAGCCTCGATCGCGATCTGCTCCCTTCCTCCTACGGATGCCGCATAGTCCCTGAGCTGCATGGCTATCTCCATCGCGGTGGCTCCTCCGCCGGTGACGATAAGCCCGTCTTCGATGGACACTTTCACTACCGACCATGCGTCAACAAGGGATCTCTCCACCTCGTCCGCGACGTGGTTGGTCCCTCCCCTGATGAGTATGGACACTGTCCTGGGCTCTTTGCACCCGGTGATGAATGTCATCTCTTCGGTCTCGACAACCTTCAGCTCAACGGATTCCGCATATCCGAGGTCTTCGGCGCTGAGCTCCATGATCTTGTTGCATATGTTCGCCCCGGTGGACCTTGCAAGCCTCTCCATGTCGGATTTCTTGACGCGCCTGCATGCGTATATCCCTTCTTTGGCAAAGAAATGCTGCGCCAGGTCATCGATGCCTTTCTGGCAGAACACCACGTTGGCGCCCGACTTCTTGACCTGCTCCACCATCCTCTTGAGCATGTTCTCCTCTTCCTGTACGAAAGCTGAGAGCTGAGAGGGGTCTGTTATCTGTATCTTTGCGTCGATCTCGGTCTTCTTGACCTCGAATGCCGCGTCGACAATGGCGATCTTGGCCTTGGCGACCTTCTTTGGCATGGCCGGGGAGACCGGCTCTTTGTCGATGATGAGGCCTTTGACGAGCTGGGATTCCTCCATGCTCGCGCCTGCCTTCTTGACTGTCTGGATGTTCTTCAGGTCTGCGGTGTATTTGCCTTTCGCGTCCTTGTCGATGATCGTCTTGACGGCATCTACTACCATATCGGCGAAGAACTCTTTTGCCCCGCTCACCTGTTTGCTGATCATTGCGTTCTCTGCGATCTGCTTCAAAATCTTGTCGTCGTTTATGCTGACCTTCGAGGAGACTTTCTTGAGGACCTCCAGCGCTTTCTGGTTGGCCAGCCTGTATCCTGCGGAAATGATCGTCGGGTGTACGTTCGCGTCGATCATGTCGGTCGCCTTCTTCAGGAACTCTCCGGCAAGTATGACGGATGTCGTTGTTCCGTCGCCCACCTCATCATCCTGCGTCTTCGCCACTTCCACCAGCATCTTTGCCGCGGGGTGCTGTACGTCCATTTCTTTAAGGATCGTGACACCGTCGTTTGTTATCACAACATCTCCCATAGAATCTACGAGCATCTTGTCCATTCCTCTCGGACCGAGACTGCTCCTGACCGCGTCGGCGATAGCCCTGGCGGCGGTTATGTTGTTGTACTGTGCGTCTTTTCCTTTATCTCTCCTTGTTCCTTCCCTCAGGATCAGGATCGGTGCATTGCCCATGCCCATTTTATTAAGCCTCCAATTATCTATTCCATTCTTTAAGATGGAATTTCTAAGGGGTTATGGTTTGTTCTTCTATATAAACATAACTTTGACTGCAGTTGTTCTATCATAATATTAGAAAAAAAGGACGGGTTTGATGCGGCGCTGCGTCCGCTTGATGGAAGGATTCAGCGTATGAAGAGCAGTTCCCTGTACTTCGGAAGCGGCCACATCTGGTCGTCCACTATCATCTCGAGCGCGTCCAGGCGCTCCCTTATCCCCTCAATGAAGGGCAGCACCTTGTCGTGGTACGCGACAGCCATGGCGCGCCCCTCCATCTCTGAGAGCTTATCGCACAGCTTGTCCGTCTCGTCCGCCATCAGCCTAAGCTCGTTTATGTAGACCGCTATCTCCTTGATCTGCTTGACCTCCTGGTACGAATATCGATCGAACTCGTCATCGGTGTACAGCTGCCTGCACTTCAGAACGTTGTCCAAAAGCACGTTCTGGTAGATGGTGGCAACGGGTACGATGTGGTTGTACGCCAGGTCGCTAAGCACCCTCGCCTCGATCTCTATCTTCCTGGAATAAAGCTCCCAAGCGACCTCGTTCCTCGCCCTGAGCTCGACCTCGGAAAGGACTCCTGTCTCTTTGTATATCTCGACCGCCGCCGGGGCGGTGAACCGATCATACATCACAGGCACTGATCTTTCCGTATCAAGGCCGCGGCGCTTCGCCTCCTTCATCCATTCCTTGGAGTAGCCGTTGCCGTCGAAGCATATGTCCCTGCATGCCCTGTACGTCTCGCGCGTCTCATTCAAGACCGCCGCCATGACCGGTTCCCCTGCGGCTATCCTCTTGTCGACGGCTTTTTTGAATTGTTTCAGTTGATACGCAACGGTAGTGTTCAGGACCGTCATGGGAAGCGAGCAGTTCGCCGATGACCCCACAGCCCTGAACTCGAACCTGTTGCCGGTGAACGCGAAGGGCGACGTCCTGTTCCTATCGGTGTTGTCCACCAGCAGTTCCGGCACCTGCGGTATCCCTATGCTGTGGCCTTTCTTCCCTTTGGCCTTCACCATGTCCTTTGTGTTCAGGAGTTCCTCGAACATCGATGTCACATGCATTCCGAGGAACGATGATACGATCGCGGGCGGAGCCTCATTCGAACCGAGCCTGTGGTCGTTGGAGGATGATGCTATGGACGCTTTCAGCAATCCGTTGTTGTCATAGACCGCTTTTAGGACATTGGCCATGAACGCCAGGAACCTGAGGTTCTCTTCATCGGTCTTCCCCGGAGATATCAGTCCGACCCCGTCCGCTGTCCCGAGAGACCAGTTGCAGTGCTTGCCGGACCCGTTTATCCCTTTGAAGGGTTTCTCGTGGAAGAGCACCTTGAACTTGTGGCGGTCCGCGACAGACCTCATTATGGACATCAGCAGGAGGTTGTGGTCCACCGCGATGTTCATTTCCTCGTATACAGGCGCCACCTCGAACTGGTTCGGCGCCACCTCGTTGTGCCTTGTCTTCAGCGGGATGCCGAGCTTGTAGCCTTCGAACTCCAGATCCTTCATGAACTCTACCACCCTGGCGGGTATGGATCCGAAATAGTGGTCATCCAGCTGCTGGCTCCTTGCGCTCTCGTGCCCGAGGAGGGTCCTGTCCGACAGCATCAGGTCCGGGCGCTGTGCAAAGAGCGCACTGTCCACAAGGAAGAACTCCTGCTCCCAGCCGAGGTATGCGAACACCTCCGACTCTATACCGAAATACTTCAGCACGTCCATGGAGGCCTTCTTGACGGCGGACACCGACCTCATCAGCGGGGTCTTGTAGTCCAGAGCCTCCCCGTTGTATGAGATGAACACCGTAGGTATGCAGAGGCAGTCTCCGAGGATGAACGACGGCGACGAGGGATCCCACGCGGTGTATCCTCTGGCCTCGAAAGTGTTCCTGAGGCCCCCGTTGGGGAAGGAGGAGGCATCCGGCTCCTGCTGGCAGAGCTTGTCCCCGCTGAACTGTTCCAGCGACATGCCGTGCTTGTAAGGCTCCGTGAAAGAATCGTGCTTCTCGGCCGTCCCTCCGGTGAGCGGCTGGAACCAGTGCGTGTAGTGTGTGGCGCCCATGTCCATCGCCCAGCGTTTCATGCCTGCGGCAACATGCTCCGCCACGGATTTGTCCAGCGTTGCGCCTTTCTCGATGGATTCGTAAACGACCCTTCTTGTCTCGGATGAGAGGTATCTCCTCATCGTCTCTCTGTTGAAGACGCTGCATCCGTAGTATGATGATGTCTCGCGCGCAGGCGGCACCGCCGCCACCGGCTCCCTCTGGAAGGCTTGCTCCACCGCACTGAATCTGCCGTTTACCATGCGCGTCAGTAATATTTATCATTAATAAACTTTTCTAAATGATTAATAAAACAATAGTTAATTAGACAATTGTCTAATGAATATGAATAATATTTAATGTGTTTCTATTGATATCTATTTTCATTAAAGAAATGTATAACATGATGCAGTTATGGGTACGAAATTCGCAGGCGGAATACCCGCCCGCGCACGCCCGATCGTGCGGGAGGAACAGGCGAAAGGAACATCTATTGAATACACATTACTTTTCTCGGGCATAAGATGGTACTCAGCGTTTTCAAGTCCGGAGATGAGTTGTTCGACCAAGGCGTAGACCTTGTAAAGAGGAAGGAATTTGCCAAGGCCAGAAGGAATTTCGAGAAGACCGTGGAGAAAGGGGGGAAGGCCGCGGCGCTTGCCGGGATATACATCGACATAATAGATGCGTGCCTCGACAACAACAACCCCGCAAGATACGCAAAGCTCGCGTCGACCCTTGAGAGGACCAACGACCCCTTCGAGTTCGGGCTGACGGAGATCAACCCGCGAAAACTTGCGGTCGAATGCAGATTATTGGCGGAACGCATGAACATAGGGAGGATGCAGGGGAGCACCGCGCAAGCATTGGAGGAAAAAGGGAACAGGTTCCTCGACGTCGCCAGGAAATATCAGTCCCAGATCGGGAACGATACCATACAGATCAATGAGATCGTAGGGATACAGGTCAACACAGGCATCAAGGAGGCCCTGTACATACAAGCCTGGGGGTATGAGAGCCTTGCCGCCGGAGCGGTCCTGTCCGATCCAAAAAAAGCCGCCGAGCTGCTGCAGAACGCATACACCTGCCGCAAACAGCTCGGAGAGGACGGCCAGAAAGACCTGAATTTAATTAAAGCATACTCCAAATCGGTAAAATGCTGGATCTGCGGCAGGCCGTCCACGGGGGAGGGGGTGCACTTCCTCCCGATGTCCAGCGAGGTCACGCCGCTGATGAGGGGGACGGACGATGATATCTTGAAGTCTGCCCCTGAGGATTACAGTTCGATATATGTGTGCAAGCCCTGCTACACCTCCATCTCAAGGAGGTCGGACGAGATCGCAAAGCAGTATCACAATTTGGCCATGCAGGAGATGAGGGCGATGGAGGCCAGGCTGCAGGCGGAGATCAGGAGCGTAGCCGCTATGTCGGCGATCAGACGGTGAAGCAATTGGACGACATGATAATGCTCAGGTGCAAATACTGCGGCGCCCCCCTTGACAGGAAGGCGCTGGAGTCCGAATCCCCGTACATCACATGCTCCAGCTGCGGCACGTCCCAGCAGAGGTTGGACGCCAAAGCATATCTCGACCAGATGATGGGCCAGATACAGTCCTGGATCAGCAAGTCCATACCTGGAGGGTTCTCCCTGTCTCAAAGCGAGAACGTAGACTCCGTCGCGAGATTCAATATCTTCAACAACAACATAAGGCCCAGGATCGAAACGGAATATTCGGAGTACAGGTTTGCCACCAACACTTTGCTGGCTAATCCGCTGATGGTCCTTCCTTTCACAACGGACAACAGCGTGGCGCCTTCCCACACATCATCAAAAGCATTCGAGTTCAACGCCAAGGTCAAGAGCATCGAGGCATTGGCCGTTGACGATTCGTCGAGGGAGATAGTCAAGACCGCCGAGGACATGGCCGCAGGTTATGCAATGCTAATCAACAACACGAAACTCCTGCAGGAGGACAAACCGGGAAGATACGTGCTGATGGCGAACAATTTCTCGGAGGCTTCCGACGCATTCCGGAAGATCAAGGGCTACGGGGCGGCGGCAGACCG
>JAKQBQ010000181.1 GCA_029574055.1 Methanobacteriota archaeon | reverse complement strand
ACAGGAGGAGATACGACGTGGTGAAGATGGACATCCCCACTGCAACTATCGTCGGAGACGACAAGGTCCGCAGAAAGGCGAAGTACACCTTCACCATTGACGGAGTTCCTCCGGGAACGGTATCCTACCGCGTCGGAGAGGACGGGGTATGGAAGCCCATCATCCCGAACGCTGATGGAGAGTATATCATACCGAAGGGAGAGATCACCGACAGGACGATGATAGAAACGCGTTAAGAAACCATTCAGCCGCACACCTCTCGAAAGGAAAAGGTGTGCGGCAGCAAACCTTCTACAACTATAGAACAGACAGGAAGACAGTCGGTGCAGATCGAAAAACGCCGCCGGCGTTCCGTACGGAAACGAATTGGGCTTCTATTCCGTGCGGGCTCCGGCGGGGTGTCCTCCGTTCCAACAGCGGGCACTGCCGACCTTCAAACAGTCTGTTCTATCGGCGAGGCGGCTTCCCCGCAGGGGGCAAACCCCTTCATTTGCTCTGCAACCTTTTTATCATACCCGACAATATAGAACGTTGCAATGCCCGATGATGTTGTTGTGCTTATTTGGGAGGCCCTTGGGAGCGACAGGGTCACGACCCGGGAAGCCGGCGACAGGCTGGAACATCTGTTCGGCTACCGATGTCCCGACGATCTCGCCAAGACCCTCTCCAAGCTGAGGAAGGCGGGGCTCGTGAAGGGAGGGGTGGACATGGAAGCCGGGGGATGGATGTGGTGGGCGGACGAAGAGTGCAGGAACAAAGGGTCGCAGGAAGGAAGGTGAAGGTCGGTGGTCAGTTATCAGGACAGCGAGATAAGCGCGGCGTGGGAAGAGATATTCAGCAAGGATAAGTACCGCCTCATGTTCGCTGACATCGCCGCAAGCTATCCGGAGAAAAAGAGCATTTTCATTCCGTATGAGGACATAGACGCATACAGCACCGATTTCGCGATGTACCTTCTGGACAATCCCGATAAATGCCTGGGCAAAGGCAAGGAGGCCGCGAGAGCATCCCTCCCGCCCGCATGGGATAAAAAAGATGTTGTCAATCTGAGGATAGTAAGCCTGCCGAGGGATGCAAAGGTGGAGATAAGGCATCTGCGGGCGAAACACTTGGGGAAGATGGTCGCGGTGGAGGGGCTGGCAAGGAAAGTGACCACAGTGAGGCCGAGGATGACCCAGGCGCTTTTCAAATGCGGCAGGTGCGGAGCAGAGATGTGGGTCGAACAAAAAGGCATCCAGATGAAGGAGCCGCTGATGTGCTCGAACCCGGACGGCAGCTGCAACAAGCAGGCGACGCAGTTCGAGCTGGAACCGAAGAGATCCATCTACATCGATACTCAAAAGATCGAGATACAGGAGAGCCCGGAAGGGCTGAGGGGAGGGGCCCAGCCGGAAAGGATCACCGGGTTCGTGGAGGACGACATCGCCGGCATAATGACCGCCGGCAACAGAGTGACGATCAACGGGATAATAAGGTCCTCCGAGAAGCAGGACCGCGACAAGACCACGATATTCGAGATATTCATGGACGTCCTGTCCATAGAATTCAAGGAGCACGAATACGACGAGATACAGATAACCGAGGACGACGAGCTGCGGATATTGGATATGTCTAGGGATCCGATGCTGTTCGACAACATAGTGGCGTCGATCTCCCCGACCATCCACGGGCACGAGAAGGTGAAGGGAGCCATCGCTCTGCAGCTCTTCGGAGGGTGCAACAAAGAGATGGACGACGGCACGGTGATAAGGGGAGACATGCACGTGCTCCTTGTCGGAGACCCGGGAGTTGCGAAGTCCCAGATATTGAGATACATGAGCACCCTCGCCCCGAGGGGGATATATGCATCCGGGAAGTCCGCATCAGCGGCCGGCCTGACGGCTGCCGCCGTGAAGGACGAATTCGGGGACGGCAGATGGACGCTGGAGGCCGGGGCGTTGGTGCTTGCGGACAAAGGGTTGGCGTGCATCGACGAGTTGGATAAAATGACGTCGCAGGACCGTTCGTCGCTCCACGAGGCGATGGAATCCCAGAGGATCTCAGTGGCCAAGGCCGGGATAACGGCTACTCTGCAATGCAGGTGCTCCATGCTGGCTGCCGCAAACCCAAAGTTCGGGAGGTTCGAGTCCGAGATATCGATAACCAGCCAGATAGATCTCCCGCCGGCGCTGATGTCCCGTTTCGATCTGATATTCGTAATGAGGGACAGGCCGGACAAAGACAACGACAGGGCGCTGACCTCGCACATATTGAAGGTGCACAGGAGGGGCCAGGCCATGCAGGTGGGGGACGATGCGCCTTTGATGGCAGGCGTGGACATCAAGAAGATCAAGGACGAGAGCCAGAACGTCAGGCCGATCTACGATCAGGATATCCTAAGGAAATATGTGGCGTTCTCAAAGCGCATAGTGCCGGTGATGACCGATAAAGCAATGGAGATAATAGAGGACAACTACCTCAGCGTAAGAGCGTCCGGCGCGGACAAGAACGAATCCGTTCCGATAACGGCAAGGCAGCTGGAGGCGTACGTCAGACTGTCCGAAGCGTCGGCGAGGATGAGGCTCAGCCGCACAGTCGAGAAGTCTGACGCGGAGCTGGCGGTGGATCTCGTGGAATATTATCTCGGAGAGATATTGGCTCCGGACGGAGGGCAGTGGGACATAGACAATATGACATCGGGGTTCGGGAAGAAGGACCGCGATGAACTTAAAATAGTGTTGAGCATCGTTGAGAACTCGGGGACCTTCGACGGCATATCCGAGGAAGAGATAATCACCCTTGCCCAGGGAGAGGGGCTGTCCGAGGAAAAGACCAGGAAGAGGCTGAGGATGATGAAGGACGACGGCACCCTGTACAGCCCCCGCAACAGCTACTACAAGAGGGCGTAAGATGATACTCTGCAAGATCCACGTCCACGACAACGACAGGATATTGGCCGCCTGCGACAAAGAGATCCTGGGCATGACTTTCAGGGGCGAAGGCGTGAAGATAAAGGTCTCCGAGCTGTTCTACGGCGGGGAGCCGGTGTCGGAGGATGTTTTCATTGAAAGGACGAAGTCCGTCACGATAATGAACCTCGTCGGGAACCGCGTCGTCGAAAAGGCGGTGAAAGAGGGTTTGGTCTCCGAGCAGAGCGTGATGGTCATCGGAGGGGTGAAGCACGCCCAAGTGGTGATAATGTGAATTTCTGCGTGGAATGCGGGGAGGAGGCGGAGCAGACGATAGACGGGCTCTGCATAGAATGCTTCCTCGACGGAAGGAAGCTCATAAGCCTTCCCCACCACGTAGACATGAAGGTATGCGCCAACTGCGGGGACATTGGGCACGGGGAGAACGCATGGGCCACCAAGGATCTCATGCAGGCGGTTAACGATGCCGCCGCAGACGCCGTCGAGGTCGTGAAAGAAGCGGAGGTCGTCAGCGTAGGGACGGTCCAGATCGAGCAGGAGCCGCACACTTACGTTGTCATGGTGGATGTCGTGCTCGACATAAAAGGAGTCAAGGCAGAAGATTCTGCATCCACGATCGTAAGGGTCAAGAACACCGTCTGCAAGCGATGTTCCAGACAGCTCGGCAATTACTACGAATCGATACTGCAGATAAGGGCATCGAAAGATACTTCCCAAAACATCCTGCGGGATGTCCGGAACAAAGTGGAGGGGTTTGTGGATTCCCATTCCGTAACCAACAGGCAGCTGTTCATCACCAAGATCGAGGAGGTGCAGGGAGGCATAGACTTCTACCTCTCGTCCATGGCGCTGGGGAAAGCTGCGGCGAAGGAACTCGCCGACGCATACTGCGCCGAGACGAAGGAGGCCGCCAAGCTGATAGGTATAAAAGAGGACGGGCAGGAGATGTTCAGGGTGACGTATCTTGTCCGCCTTCCCGATTTCCACGCCGGCGACGTAGTGATGTTCGAGGGACGGTACTTCAAGCTCATCAGGGTGTCCGGCAGCGGAGCTAAGGTGATAGATATCATGAACTTCAGGGAAAGGGCGGTCAAAAGGTCGGATGTCCCTTCGCTCAAGGTCCACGCAAGATGCGAGGACCTGCCGGAGGCAGTGGTGGTGAGCAGAGGGGGATCGGAGATACAGATACTGAACCCTTTCAATTATTCCACCGCCGATCTGAACATCCCTCCCGGTGCGGAAATAGGCGACACGGTCAGAGTGGTCGAGATAGACGATGCGCTATACTACGTCCCCTGAATGGATTATATTTTATCGGGGACAGCAATAAAGGTATCATGATAAAACTGCCTGAACCCGTCGATCAGATAGTGGTCAACCTTCTGAAAGCAGCTAATACAAAAATACCGTCGGACATCGGCTGGGCGCTGGAGGCGGCGGCCGCATGGGAAGCGGTACCGATCGCAAGGACGCAGCTCGGAGCGATAATGGACAACATGAAGAAGGCGGAGGTCCTCGGGCGCCCTATGTGCCAGGATACGGGAATACCAACATTCTACGTCAAAG
>JAKQBQ010000171.1 GCA_029574055.1 Methanobacteriota archaeon | reverse complement strand
CGACGGCGCGATAAGGGATATCGACGACATAAAGAAGATGGGGTTCCCCGCTTTCGCGAGATCAGTCGTTCCATGCGCCGGGGAGCCGAAAGGCTACGGCGGGATAGGTATGGAGGTCACGGTCGGCGGACAGATCGTCCGCACAGGGGATTGGATAATAGGCGACGAGTGCGGCCTCATGGTGATCCCGAAGGAAGCCGCCGTAGAGGTGGCCAATAGGACGATCGACATCAACGAGAGGGAGAACCGCACCAGAGAAGAGATAAAGAGAGGCTCCACGCTTTCCAAGGTCAACGAGCTTGCGAAGTGGGAACCGGTGAAGTGAGATCACTCGTAAAGCGGGCCCCTCTTGTTGGGTATCGCTCCGAACCTCGGTATCTTCCCGCTCTCCATCTTCATTGCCAGATCGTTCAGCCTCGCTATCCTGTCATCCATGGGAGGATGGGTGCTGAACAGCCTGGAGAAGATGCTCTTTTTCCTTACGGGGTTGGATATCCACATGTCGGCGTAGCTTGTATCGCTGTAGTTGTTGGCCGGAGCGCTCACGCCGGCCTCGATGCTTCTGAGGGCTCTTGCCAGCGCGCGGGGGTTGCCGGTTATCTTCGCACCGGTCTCGTCCGCAAGGTACTCGCGGCTCCTTGAGACCCCCAGCTGCATCAGGAGCGCGGCTATCGGCACGGTCGCGCTGAGCGCTATCGCGATGACGAAAGCATATCCGTTCCTGTTGTTGTTGCCCAGCAGGACCCCGTATATCGCAAACCTCGAAAGATAAGACAACACAGCGGCCATCGTCGAAGCTACAGACATCACCAGGATGTCCCTGTTCCTTACGTGCGCCATCTCGTGTGCGATGACCCCTTCCAACTCCTCGTCGGAAAGCAGGCTGAGAAGGCCCCGCGTGGCGACCACCGCCGCATTCTTTGGGTTCCTTCCAGTCGCGAATGCGTTCGGCATCGGTAGATCGGATACACCGACCTCCGGCATAGGCACGCCTGCTTTGTTCGCAACGCTCCTCACTATTGCATGCAGCCTCGGCTCCTCGCGCTCGGACACGATGCGGGCCTTGTTGGCCTTAAGCGCGCTCTTCTTGGAGAAGAAGTACGCATAAAGATTGAATATCACTGCAAGTGCCAGCATGATCACAAGCCCCAACATGATACTGTCAAACAGCCATCCGATGACGGTCCCGACGGCCAACAGTATCAGGGTCATCACGATGAACATGGACGCTGTCTTGATCTGCCACTTCATGGTATCACTAACCTTTGGTACAAATGCGGTTGTATATAAATATATCTTTTGTTCCCACCATTTTCGGATGTGCTGCCATCATGCGTCCGTAAAGATAATAGTAGGTGCTGCTCATTCCATATCATGATCTCCGGCAAAGAGATGGAAAAGCTTGCGAAAACGGGGGATCCCAACGCGCAATTCGAATTGGGCAAGGTCTATGAACTTGTACTTCAGGATTACAAAAACGCGGTGAAGTGGTACACCCGCGCCGCCGAGCAGGGGCATGCGGTCGCCCAGCTTTTTTTGGGCGGCCTATATTACGACGGCAACGGCGTCCGCCAGAGCTATGAGGAATCCGCAAAATGGTTCAGGCTTTCCGCCGAACAGGGGCAGATGAACGCCCAATTCCTCTTGGGCGAAGCGTATTACTTCGGAGAGGGGGTTTCACAGAGCTATGAGGAAGCGGCGAAGTGGTTCCTGCTTTCCGCAGAGCAGGGGGACGACTCCGCGCAAGTGAACATAGGGTTCATGTACAGTAACGGGGACGGCGTGCCGAAGGATGATGATGAGGCGGCAAAATGGTTCAGGCTTTCGGCTGATCAGGGGAACCGCCAAGCGCAGAACGCTTTGGGTTATTCGTACACCGAGGGGACTGGGGTCCCGCAGGATTTCAAAGAGGCTGCGAGGCTGTTCCGGCTTGCCGCGGAGCAGGGAGACGCCAACGCGATGTTCAACCTGGGCGAGCTGTATCAAAAGGGGCGGGGCGTGCCGCAAAGCAACAAAAAAGCATTGGAATGGTACGAGCTCGCCGTCGAACATGGAAGCGATAACGCTGCCGAGGCCATATTGGAATTGACCGAGGACAAAAATGGCTGATGCCAGCGGATATCGTTGATCTGTGAACTCGACAAAATAAACCGTTTATTTTGTCTTTGGGCAAGAAACAAACAGGGGCGGGGATAACATCAGGCTGACATCTTTCGAAAAAAGACTATTACTGCTGGTTCCGGTGATTGCAGGATTAGTGCTGGCCTGGGCGATCGACACGCGGGCAGCAACCGTACTGAACGTGGCAGCGGCGATCGTAGCTGCCATATTGCTCCAGACATATTTGCATCTTAGAAGTAATTCTACGGGGCGGCTGCATCATCGTTTCTTTGCGCATGTCTTTTTCTATGCAGAAGGGATCGACTCAGATGTTTTGAATATGGAACTTGATGGCAAGCTTTCAGAGAGGTTTAGAGGGAATTCTGACAACTCGCTATTCACTTTGCCGCCCGGACACCATAGAGTAAAATTCAGTTGCAGGAATGCGTCTGTCGAAAGAGATCTGGATATCCAAGAGGGAATGACGATAAAAGTAGTGGCAGAAGGTTCATCCATTTCCCTCACCACATTGCCTCCGAAAAGCGTAGCACCGTTGAGCAGATCCGAAACGAGGAAGCTCAGGCTTCGAATGATCGCAATCTATCTGTTAATCAATTTCCTATTTGCTCTGATCATTTTGAGAATATTGCGCATGGGGGGAGTGTTCTGATGGGCATTACTCATTCAGCAGTCACGACGCTGCCATCTATGATTCAATATCCGTTCGTTAAGTAGGAACAAACATTACAATAAAGAGTGTGTTGGGGGTCACAAGGATCCTGTGTGTTCAGAATTTTGGAATTGCTCTGAACACACCGCCCCGACCGTCTGTTTATACTGACATATGATTAAATATGACATAATATATCTTGCCAATTGGCAAGATAAATTCTGTGAATCATCGGGGAGAAATTGTATGAAAGAAACAAACCGGGTCGAATTCAAAAGAGAACTGAACGATCGCTTTGAGCGGGCTGTGGTATCTTTCCTGAATTATGCCGGAGGCGGCGAGATACTCATCGGAGTAGATGATGCTGGCACTGTGGTAGGAGTTGAGGATATTGATGAGCTCCAACTAAAAATTGTCGATCGCATTCGCAACAATATACGGCCTCAGACCCTTGGTCTTTTTGACGTGGTCCCCATAAAGATGGATGGAAAGGATGTCGTTCGTGTTATCGTTTCATGCGGCCAGCAACGCCCTTACTATATCCGGAAGAAAGGGATGTCCGAACAAGGATGTTTTATCCGCGTCGGCAGCTCAACGCAGCCTATGAGCGAACAGATGATGGAGGAGTTGCTATCATCGCGGCAGCAAGCAACGCTGCAGTCTGTCGTCTCCCCCCGCCAGGATCTTACTTTCAAGCAGCTTCGCATCTACTATGAAGAAAAGAACCTTGAGCCGAACGAACAATTCATCGATAACCTTGAGTTGAGGCGGAGCGATGGGCAGTACAATTATGCCGCGTATCTTCTGGCTGATGAGAATGGAGTGTCGATCAAGATCGCCGTGTACAACGGGACAGACAAAGTGGATCTGTTGGAGACCCGCGAGTACGGGAACCGCTGTCTGATAACTGCCACCCAGCGCATTCTTGATAGAATGGACTCCGAGAATCGCACTTTCGCAAAGATAACACCCAAGAATCGCATCGAGAGGGAGCGCGTTGACAGCATTGCTCTCCGCGAAGCGGTCATCAACGCTATTGTTCACAATGATTACGCAAAAGGCATTCCGCTTATGGAGATCTTTACAGATAAGATTGTTGTCACATCCTGCGGGGGGCTTGTAAGCGGTTTGACCGAGGAGGATTTTTTTAAATGCCGTTCGATGCCGCGCAACCGCGAACTTATGCGGGTATTTCGTGATATAGAGCTTGCAGAACAGATCGGATCCGGTATGAGCCGCATCCTGAAAGCATATGATCGCTCCATATTCGAGTTGACTCCGAGTTTTACAATTGTAACATTTCCTTTCGAAGAAGCTTTTATCTTGCCAAATGGCAAGATATCGGTTGAATATCGTGGCAAGATAAATGGCAAGAAAGACTCGATCCCGGAACTATTGCGTTCAGCTCCGGACGCAACGATATCCGAACTGTCCGAACTCACCGGAAGATCTCAGAGGACCATCTCACGGGAACTTCGAAGATATCAAGACTCCGGGCGGATATATCGCGAGGGGTCCCGTAAAACAGGGCGCTGGGTCGTTGTAGAATGACCATCGAGTACATCTGAGCGGCGCAGCAAAGTTCACATTTCCAATAACAGAGTGGAGCCGACATAGAAGTCGCTGACGCCTTTTAGTCCGAGTTCGGCCCTCAGGCCCGTCATGCCTTTGATCCCGGTGCAGTGATTGAGATATAGGTTGCTGCAGTCCCTTTCCGAGAATGCTGCGGCAATGGCCTTTGCCTTTTCCTTTTCCTTCTTGCCGATGTGCACCCCGCCGATGTATGTGCGGGGATACGATCCAAACCTCTTTTTCACTTCTTCCATGACCTTATCCACGCCCGCGTGGGAGCATGCGGAGATCACTGCCGGCCCTTTCCTTGCCATTATCACCATGAACACTTCGGACAGATCCCCGGCTATATCCATCGGAGGAGAGACGAAGACCTTTTCAGATATCTCCATCCAGTCGTTCACCTCGTATACGTCGGCTCTTTCCGAAAGATCCTTCGGTATGCGGATCCCTTTCGGGCCGAATGCCTTCCCTGCGCCCGCCGCTGACCGCGGGGCGTATATGTTCAGGGACGATGACCTCTCTTCCAGGAGATCCCTTATGCCCCCTGTGTGGCTGGTGTGCCCATGGGAAATAACAACTTTGCCAATATCGTCCGGTTCTATGCCGAGGACCGCCATGTTGTGCATAAGGTACCTGCCTCTTCTGCCTGTGTCGAAAAGTATCTTGCTGCCGGCAGTCTCTATCAGAACGGAAAATCCTTTTGCCCCGATCAGCTGGGTGCCTACCAACGCACCTTCGTCGTAGACGCTGGTTATCTTTGTCTCCATGTCGTTCGCCTTCCGTATCGCCTTTGAGTTGAATAATGTTTCAGCGGTGGTAAAGGCTGTTCGGGATCTCTCTGCATATCCTATCCACATCGTCAAGGCTGAGCTTCCCCGAGGCGAGAAGCGTTTTTATTTTGTTAGGGACTGTGGTGATGGACATCACTGTGCCAGGCCTTTCGGGATCGTCTATATAATCGGTCTCCAGCATGAATCTCGTTGTCCCTTTTTCCAACGCCTCGGAGATGTTCTTCTTCGAAGCCGGGATCGACGGCATGACCCCGAACGTCTCTCCGTCCGTTACGAAGGGGGGCGACGAATGCTTCACCACCAGCCCGGGATCGAGGCCGGCGGTTCTTGCGATGCTTGCAAGCGAGCGGTTAGTTTCCGTCGTCCCGGATTCGCTGTGTATTATCACCGGGCAGTCCAGCTCTTTTGCGTGCTCCATCCCTCTGAGCAATATCCTGTTCGAAACTTCCCAAATGTCCTTCGGAACATCAAAATGCGGCCTGCCTATCTCGCCTATCGCACATGCCTTCCCCTCGGCGACCAGCTTTGCGGCCTCGTCCATGCCTTCGTTCATGATCTCTTCCGCTTTTTCAAGGCCGTAGTGTTCGGAGAGAGGCAGTATGAGCACCGGATATGGGCCGACTGCGATGTTGATCTCCAGTTCTGTAGAGATCCTTGCCTTCTCTGCAAGAGAGAATGCGATATCATAAGACCTCGAAAAGTCCTCCCCTTTGGCGATCCGAACCTGCCTGTAGGGCAGGGTCACGAGAGTGATCCCGGTGCCGCCTGCCGCCTCGAACTCCTTCAAGGCGTCCACGTTCCTGCCTGCGGGGTCCATGTGGACGTGGTTGTCATAAACGGGGACTTTTTCGGCCATGGCGTTAAAGCGTCGGCTTGGAATAAACCTTTTTCTCGATACGCGTGCAGCTGCCGCCCTCCTGCCCGCCCTTGAATGAAGGGGCGCCCCCGCTTCTTTCAGGGACGGGGGCATCAAGGCCTTTCAGCGGAACTCGATGGTGACCTTGTCCGTGATCTCTCCTCTTGGGATAGCGTATTCGCCGTCGGGACCGGGGAGGATCTGTTTCCATACCGCATCGTCATCCTCTCCTATGCGGTAGAACGCTGTTCCCGTGGCCCCCTCTGCTTTGAACCGGTACTCGGACTTCCTATGTACCCTGTCCGCGCCTTCTATCTTCACATCCGTCTTGATGACGTCGTAGTACCTTCTGTAGAAGAAGAACAGCCATAGGAACGTTCCCGCAAGCAACAGTACCAGAATAAGGGCGACCACCCACCATATCCATCCGTCGTCCGACCCTGCGCCGGAACCGCTGTCTGAGAAGTACAGTTCCAGATTCAGAGATGCCCCGTTGTCTTCGAAGAAGATCTCGGGAGTTGTCAAAACGGCGGGGGTCACCCACTTCTCGAACTCGAACCCCTCGCCGGCGTATGCTTTGACCCCGATGTCAGCAAAGTCCGGCAGACCGACGACCCCTGTGTATTTGGTGTAAAGGCTTCCGTTGATGCTGTATTCTGCGTATCCTTCGCCTGTCATGACCTCGATCTTCAAAATGAGGTCTCCTCTCGTTCCGGCAATGCTCCTTACTTCGATGGTATGGTTCATGTTGACATCCATGAACGTGTATGAGCCGGCATCGATCTGTCCGATGGACAGCGACTTCCCATCCACTATGACCGCCGAAACGTAGTATCCGTTCTTGGCCGAGAATGTGAACGTCTTGTCCGCTCCCTTCGGCACCGCGACAACCCCGCTCGGAGATATTGTGGAACCGGCATCAGAGGTTGCCGTGATGTAATATGTGCCATCCGACGGGGGCAGCGAGTTTATTTTGAACACGGCGGTCAGATCATAATCGCCGGCCATGTTGAATGCGTTCGTGTCAGCAGACGTAGAGAATGGGTTCGGTGCGGCGCTGCTGTTGATCGTCCATCTTACAAACTCCGAGCTGTTCAGGACAGCGGTCACGGTCACCGGCGTGCCCGGAGATATGCTGTACTGAGCGGTGGTGGTGACGGCAAAGGTGTTGCCCCCATAGTCAAGCTCTATGCTTCCGGGCCCGGATACCCTCAGGGTCAAAACGTTATCCGGCACGTAGCTTGGATCCTGTACCCACACTGCATACAACACTGCATTGTCAAATATGGTGAATGAGGAGGGGGAGATCGTGTTCAGGGTCGAATCGTACGAGAACTCCGCTGCCGTTGCCGTTGCCGTCCTAGCCCAACCTTCGAATAGATAACCCGTTTTGACCAGCGCGCCTTGGTCGAGCACGGTGGCTGTATTGCCCGAAGAGTATGCGTTCGGGTCGAACGGCGCGTCGCTATCGTCATCGCTGCCGTTGCCGTCGTACGTCACAGAAAGGAATATGTTGTTGATATCATAGTTGTTGTACCCCTGCGCATTCTGCGGCGCATTGGGATGTGCCAGCGTCCAGATCGTGGCGTGTATGTTTGCAGCATAGATGAGGGCGTTCGCGTCTGATGTCCTCTTCCCCATCTTCGCTGCGCTGTTGTCTATGAAGGAAACATCGTAAACATACAAGCTGCCATAATCCGCCGCATATATGCCGCCGCCGTTGCCTGCGGCGGTGTTGTTGGATATGACCACATTGTCTGACACTACGATGTTGCCCGTACTGTTGTTGTATATCCCCGCACCGTCGACCGCTGTGTTCCCGGTCACGGCAGCATCGCCTAAAATATCGAACTGGCCCGCACTGTTGTTGAACAGACCGCCGCCGTTGCCTGTGGCATCGTTGTTGGATAAGACGGCGCGGTCCGACACTACGATGTTGCCGGTACTGTTGTTGAATATCCCTGCGCCGTTGGTCGCAATGTTCTCGGCTACAGCAGCATCGCCGTAGATATCGATCCTGCCCGTACTGTTGTTGTATATCCCTGCGCCGTCGGCCGCTGTGTTTTGGAATATTTTAGCATTGTCGTAGACCTCGACCGTACCGCTGTTGTTTTGTATGCCGCCGCCGTTGCCTGCGGCATCATTATTGGATATGACGGCATCGCCGTACACTTCCACCGAGCCGCCTCTGGAATCGTTCAGGATGCCGCCGCCGAGAAATGAACTGTTCTCCATGATGACCGCGTTCCCGAATACGGTCACGCTCGCCTGTCCGCCGAAATAAATGCCGCCGCCTTGGTAAACGGCCTCATTGTAGGATATCTCTGCATCCCCGTACACATTGATCCTGCCTGTGCTGCGCGGACCATCCGCTATAGTCCCCGCTTTCCTTATGATAGAGCCTGTCGTGTCGCAATAAATGCCGCCACCGGCATTGCCTGCGGAGTTATAGGATATCTTAGAATCACCGTATACATTGACCACGCCCGTAGTACCGCTGTGACATATGCCGCCGCCGTTGCCTGTGGCAGCGTTGTTGATTATCTGGCCGCCATCGACATAGATGTACGAATCGTTGACGCCCCGTATCCCGCCGCCGTTGTTGGCGCTGAAACAATTTTGAATGACTGCTCCCCCGCCGACGGTGAGCACCGCGTCTGCGACGTATATCCCGCCGCCGGTGTCGTTGCCTTGCAGGATGATGTTGGTCAGGGTCAAGTCGGCGCCCGTGCTCAATGAAAAGTGGCGGTCGGGCTGCGCATAGATGAGTTTCTCATTGCCTGTAGCGCCGCGGATGGTCAGCTGCTTATCGATGTATATCGCCGGATCCCCGGCGGCCGCTGTTATGTCGCCGGTGATCACCACTGTATCGCCCGGGTTGGCGGTCCCGATGAAGGAGTCCAGATCTGCCCAGGTGGTCCCGGTGAATGTCAATTCGTCCGCTGACACTGTGTCGTTTTGGTCTGCCGGCGAAAAGCTCACAAGCAGAAGGGCCGTCAGAACGACCAACATAACAGAGAGAATCAGAAGAACGCTGCGCGTAGTGGGCTTTTTTCGGGCGATCATGTTTTTCAATCCTTTTTGGGGCTGTCCCCGCTACTATTTGTTCGATATATATTGATTTATATCTGTTTGTATCTTTTTTCGGGCAAACGTGCTGCCCTGCGGAATATCTGACGGACCGCGGCTGCGTCCCCACGGGCAGCGATCCGTCGGACAATATAATTATACAATATCCGATTCGAGTACGCCATGGACAACAATTCCCGTTTCCTGCTGAAAGCTTTCAGGAAATATTACAAAGAGAACAGTCCGATAATGCCGGATCGGTTCACCAAAAGGGAATTCGGTTTCATGTTCTTCGACAAGCAGATGGTGCAGAGGCACATGGGCTTCCCGACACCCGAGGAACTCGACAAATTCATGATCGCGCAGGTTCCCAGCCACAGCTACTACTCCACCGCATACTATCGAAGACCCAGCGCCCCGACGATGGAGGAGAAGGAATGGCTTGGCGCCGATCTTATTTTCGATCTTGACGCGGATCATCTCGAAGGCGCGGACAAGATGTCTTACTCAGAGATGCTTGAGAGGATCAGGGAGGAGATGATCAACCTCACGGATTCGTTCCTCTTCTCGGACCTGGGTTTTGACAGCAGAACGGTGCAGATCGTCTTCTCCGGCGGGAGGGGGTACCATGCGCACATTCCGTCCAAAGAAGTGCTCACTCTCGGCACATATGAGAGAAGGGAGCTTGTCGACTACATAACCTGTTCAGGCCTGAACATCGATTGGGTGTTCCCTTTCCAGAGAGTGGCGACATCGCAGATGAAGACCCCCGCCGGAAACCGGACGAACGTTGCTAAGGACCGCCTGATACCCCCGCCGGAGGCGGGCGGGTGGAGAAGGAGGATGAGGCACGGGCTCATGGATCTTGTGAACGATGTGTGCGACCTTGACCCGAAGGTGCTGAAGAAAGCATACCCTTCCATATCGTCCTCCGTCACAAGCACCATAGTGAAGATGCAGGATGACGTCAGGGCTTCAAGGAGATCGCTTTTCGAAAAGAATACTATGGCCACCCTGAACAGGAATACCCAGGAGATGCTGGTCAAGATAATGGGAGAGGATGTGGCGCCTTCCCTTGCCGGAGAGGTGGACAAACCCGTCACCCCGGATATCAAGAGGATAATACGCCTGCCCGGCACCGTCCACGGCAAGACCGGGCTGAGGGTCACCCCCATTTCAAGAGACGAGCTCACCGGCTTCGACCCCCTTCAAGATGCCGTTCCTTCTTCTTATTCGGATGAGCCCGTGAAGATCACGATGAAGAAAGACTACGAGTTCGACATCAGGGGGGAGCATTTCTCGCTTTCGGGGGAGACAGAGGTCCCCGAATTCGCCGCCGTGTTCCTTGTCGGGAGAAGGGTAGCCGACCATGGCTACCTTTCCGAGAGAAAAGAATCGATCTTCTGATCCTCCTTTCTTTACCAAACCTTTATTAATCAACTATAATTCACGAACATCATGAAAGCATTCCGTGTGGTAGGTTCATATGCTGACCCCAGGAAAAGACAGCCCTTCTCGATCGAGGTCTCGGCTGAAGATGAAGCGGCGGTCAGAGAGAAGACGTTATCCCTGCTCGGCAGCAAGCACAGGCTCAAGAGAAGGGACATCGACATCACAGAAATAACTGAGCTCTCTCCCGACCAGGTCACGAACCAAGTTGTGAAATACGAGATCGGGGCATGAATATGGAAGACGACGAGCTTCGTCAGGCACTGGCCATCCTTGATGCCTACAATGCCCAACTAGAGGCTCTGAACCGTCAGGTCAGGCTGCTCCAGGTCTCACTTGAAGACACCATCAGGGCGCGCGAGTCGTTCAAGGCCTTGGTGGAAGCGAACGAGGGCGATGAGATACTCATCCCGGTGGGAGCGTCCTCTTATGTACCCGCAAAGGTCACCGGGAAGAAGAAAGCGATAGTCGGCATAGGGAACAGGCTGTCCGCAGAAAAGGATCTGGACGAAGCCATCGCGTTCATGGACAATAACTCGAAAGACCTCACCAAAGCCCTGAAAGAGACGATCGCCGCCCTCGATGAGATAGAGAGGATGGCGACGGAGCTCACAGCGGCGGTCCAGAACGAATATCAATACAGACAGCAATTCGAACAGTGATGCCTGTATGTTCGATTCCCTGAAGTCCAAACTTAAGAATATTCTAAACAAATCGTCATCCAAGTTGGATTCCGAGACATTCTATGAGGATGCCCCGGCCGCGGAACCGGAAGAGATAGAGGACGTACAGATCCCGGAGCCGGAGCCCGAAGAAACGCCCTCCGCACCTGCTGCCCCCGCAGCACCCAAAAAACCAAAGGTAGCTCCCCCAACGCCCAAAAAACCAAAAGATCCTCCACGGGCAGCTCCGGAACCGGCTCCCGAACCGGAGCCCAAAGAAGAAGAGCCGCCGGTCTCCAGGAAGGAATGGCTGAAACGCAACAAACAGAAGCCTTCCGCTGCGAAAGAGAAGCCGAAAGAGAGCAGGGGGGTCGACAGCATGGTCGGCGGCACCGGGAAGAAGATCAAAGACGACCCGCTCGACGACCTTCTGGATGAGCTGGAGGTCGTTCTTTTGGAGTCCGATGTGGCTTACCCGGTAGTGCAGGATATCATATTGGGAGTAAGGGACAACCTTGTGAACAAGAAATACGGGAGGCAGTATACCCTTGAAGAAGTGGTCGAGACCGCCGTCAGGGAGTCCGTAAGGAGCGTGCTCAGGGTCAACGAGTTCAATTTCGACGAGTGGGCAGAGAAACAATCGAGGCCCACCGTGATGATGTTCGTCGGCATAAACGGGACAGGGAAGACGACGACCATCGCAAAGATAGCAAAGAGACTGTCCGATGACGGAAAAAGCGTGGTGATCGCAGCCTGCGACACTTTCAGAGCGGGGGCGATAGAGCAGCTCAGCATCCACGCCGAGAGGCTTGGGGTCAAGATCGTCAAACAAGGGCAGGACGCCGACCCGTCTGCTGTCGCGTTTGATGCCATCGAGCACGCCAGATCCAAAAAGAAGGACTTCGTCCTATTGGACACGGCGGGCCGCATGCAGACAAACAGCAACCTCATCGATGAGATGAAGAAGATAGCCAGGATCTCGAAGCCCGCGCTGAAGGTGTTCGTCGGAGATGCCCTGGCGGGGAACGATGCCATTGAGCAGGCGAAGGTGTTCGACGCGGCGATCGGTATTGATGCCATCGTTCTCACAAAGATAGACACAGACGCAAAAGGCGGCGCAGCGCTCTCTATCGCGCATACTATAGGCAAACCGATAGCTTTCGTATCAGATGGGCAGGGATACGAGGACATCCAGGTATTCGATTCAAATTGGATGCTTGAGCGCCTCTTTGAAGAGTGAGCGTGGTTACACGCACAGCTTGTAGAACAGCGTCGCGAAGACCTTTGCGTCGGTGACCATGTTGTCGATCACGACATACTCGTTCGGGCCGTGGAGGGTCCCCCCTCCTTTCTGCCAGACATACGCATCATAACCCTCTTTCCTGAAAAAGTTCGCGCATGTCGCCCCGCCCACGCCCACCGGCCTCGGCCTCTTTCCCACCACAGATTCTATCGAATCCATCAAAGCGTCGAATACCATCCCTTCCGTAGAGGATATCTTGCCGGATGTGTGCCTTTGGATCTCGCTGATGCTTATCTTTGCCCCGGTCCTTTCCTCGTGGGCTTTCGCAACGCGCTCCGCAACAGCGACAACATCATCCTGGCTATATGCGGGGATCAGCCGGATGTCCATGGAGAACTCGAAGTTCCCGGGGATGGTGTTCACATTCATCACTGTGCCGGGGCTCTTCGTTGGCTCGAACGTCGATGCCTTGGGAATGAACATCGGATCCTCCTTCGGAAACTGTTTCTTGAATTCTGCCATTAATTCGGCAAGGACCTCCGCGCCCACTCTGAATGCGTTTATGCCTTCGTCCGGCGTCGAACCATGTGTGGACTTCCCGGTGATGTTGAACTGCAGCCATATGAGGTTCTTCTCCGCCACTTCGATAAGATCGCCCTCCGGGCTCCCCCAGTCCGGCACAATGAATACATCATCCTCGGAGAAGTGCCCTTTTTTGATAAGATAGTCTATCCCCAGCTTGCTTGTGGTCTCCTCGTCTGCAACCAACGCAACGCCTATGGATCTTTTCGAGAGCATCCCCTTCGGTATGAATTTGGATGCGAACATCGCCGATAACACTGCCTGCCCGTTGTCCTCCGTGCCGCGGCCGTATATCCTGCCGTCTTTGACCACAGGCTCGAAAGGGTCGGTCTCCCAGTCTTTGAGGTCCCCTACCGGGACCGTGTCCGTGTGGGCGACGATCCAGACCGTCCCCTTCCCCTTGCCGTTCTTCTTCGCAAGGATGTTGGGGCGTATCACAGAAGGATCGAGGTCATCCCTGACATCGTCCCTGATGATGCTGTCGTATCCTTCGAGGTACCCGGCCAGCATGTCTGCCCTCTTTCCTTCGCCGGTACCCCCATTCACAGGAGCGATAGCGGGAATGCGTATCATCTCCGACATGATCCGCACCATGTCCTCTCTGGACTCCTCGATCTTGCCGAGAACCTGCTTCAGCTCCATGCCCCACTAATCAACTGGGCTTCATAATAATACTTGCTGTAGAAACAGGAAATGGTTTGTCTAAAGATGTTTTTGGCGGGCAGATCATTCTCTGCGCACTATCATCGTGACCGCGTTTCCTCCGCCGAGGCAGAGGGTACACAGGCCGGTCTCCTTCCGGCGGTCGTGCATTGCGTGGATGAGGGTTGTCAAAACGCGGGTGCCGGAGCATCCGATGGGATGTCCGAGAGCCACCGCTCCGCCGTTGACGTTGAATCTGTCGTCCGGAACATTCAGTGCCTTCTTCACGGCGCAGGACGCTGTTGCGAATGCCTCGTTGTGCTCGAACAGATCGATATCGTCGATCGTCATCCCCGCCTTTTTGAGCACATGCTGCGTGGCCGGTATCGGCGCCTCCATGACGAGCTCGGGAGCCACTCCCTTCTCGCCGTATGCAATTATGCTTGCGATCGGCTTTACGCCGTGTTCCTCCGCCCAGGATCTTGAGGTTACAATGACCGCGGCTGCGCCGTCGCTCAGTTGGGAAGAATTGCCTGCAGTCACGATGCCGTCTTCTCTGAATACCGGCTTCAGGCGGGCAAGCGCCTCCATGGTCGTGTCCTCTCTGATCCCCTCGTCGATATCGAAAACTATGTCGCCTTTCCTGGACCGTATCGTATAGGGGACGATCTCATTCTTGAACTTGCCTGCCGCCTGCGCCGCGGCGGCTTTTTTGTTGCTCTCTAGAGCCAGCTGATCGGCGTCCTCTCTCGTTACGCCGTATCTCTCTGCCACGATCTCCCCGGTGATGCCCATATGCTGGTTGGTGAAAATGTCCCAAAGGCCGTCGTGGACCATCGTGTCGGTCATTATCTGATCGTTCATCTTGAATCCCCATCTGGCACCTTCTACGTAATAGGGGATGTTGCTCATGCTCTCCATGCCGCCCGCGGCGATCACGTTGTACGTCCCCGCCTTGACGGCGTTGGCTGCGCTCATGACCGCTTTCAGGCCTGAGCCGCAGACCTCGTTCAGGGTGTATGACCCGATCTCGACTGGGAGCCCCGCAGCGACAGCCGACTGCCGCGCCGGATTCTGACCGAGACCGGTGGAGACAACGTTCCCCATTGCGCATTCTTCGATGTCGGTGGGTTTGAGCCCTGCCCTTTTCACGGCTTCGCTGAGTGCTGCCGCGCCGAGATCCGTCACTTTGATGCCGCTGAGCGCTTTACCGTATTTCCCTATCGCGGTCCTTGCCGCGCTGAGTATCACAATTTCTTCCATCTATCTGCCTCACAGACACAATGTGCCTGAGTAGGAAAAAGAGTATTTATTGCTGTCGGTGGTTACGTTCGTTTATTGACGAATTCGACCGGCTGTTCCAACCCCATCCTTTTCAGAGGTTTGGACAAATGCCTCCTTGCTGCAGCGGGCGGTTCGTACCATCCTTCCCTGACCCATCGGACGGCCTTCTTGGTCTCCGGCGAATCGGCGGACGTGCGGCATTTCCTGCAGCGGTATCCTTTGCCTTTGCCGACCGACTCCATTGTCCTGCCGCATTGCGTGCATAGGGGGTTAGAGATCTTGTCGATCTTTTCGGCAACCTTTATGACGCGCACTTTTTCCGCATTCAGCGTCCTCGGCTCTTCCCTAAGTTCTCCGATGACCCCGATGACGTCTCCCTCAGCCAAATTGTCAAAGAGATATCTAAATTCCTTCGACGGCTCGTATGCGCCTACGGTCACCGTGCCGAATTTTGTGTTCATGTCCGTAAGCACATGTCCGCCCGGTATGCGCCTGCTGCTTGCCACTTTCCCTGTGATGTAATAGGATCTATCCGGGACCAAGACGTCTGGGTCATACGAAACATGATCGTCCGTCCCCTGGTTTGTCAGGAATATCATCCATCTTTCTATATTCTCGCATTTTATGATCTCTTTTCCTTTCATGAGATCCCGGCGGTCCTCTCCGCGGAGTCCGTACATGATCGGGCACGGCGTCCCGGGGACCATCGCGACCTTGCCCGCCCTTTCCTCCCAACTGTTGAATGTTGATTGCAGGGACATATCCATCTCCCTGATCGAAAGAGGATCGAATGTCCGTTCCGTCCCCCATTTCTCTTTCGGTCTGTAGGTGAGAAGTTCAAGAGTGCTGTCCCTCGGCCGCCATGCCATGCCGCATGCTGCTCCGATCACTCCTCTGCCGCAACCCATTTCGTAAGTGTGCGCGCCGATCCTCTGCAGCTCATCTTCAACGGTTTTTTTATCCAAGATCGTCCGAACCCCTTTCCAATACATCGATTGCGAGGGCTTCTTCCTGCTGACCACCAGCCCGGGATCGGATCCCGGCTCCCTGTTGTCTTCTAAAATAGGAACGAGCCTGCCGATCATCTCGTCTTCCTTTGGCTCATAGGATGATGCTCTTTCGAAACAGAAGATATCCCTGCCTGCTATGCAACCGACGTGCGTCTTTTTTCCCATCCCTTTCCCGAACCTCATGACGAGCGACGCGTTGCCTCTGGTCTTCCATGGAGCTGCGGGATTCAGCCTGACCAAGCGCGGATACCCTATCACGTCCATGTCCCTGCTCAATTCGAATATGAATTCCGTCGCAAGGAATGTGGTGCAGTTGCCGCTGATAGAATCCGTGTCGTCGACTGCAATATACATGAGCGGTCATTATTCAATTACAATATAATCTTTAAAACTTATTTTGATCTATTTCCTGCATATAATTCAAGAACAGCATGCTTCCGTCGTCGGACGGCGTTCCTTTGACTTGATATACACCATACTCCAAAGGCGCCGTTCTGTTGAAACACCGCACCTCTTTACCGCTGCTGTCATCCAGATAGAATGTGTAACCGTTCTGCGTGCTTTTGATGTCGTACGCGATCCCTATGATGCTTTTATCTTCGGGCTCCTCGCCGTTAATCACGACGGTCATCAAAATTATCATTGACACCGAAATGCAGAGCAACGAATATCTATCAAATATTTTCATCGATGTTGTATCCCATATCTGTGGTTTTTAAGCTGACAGCTACAGTTATACTGCTCTTGCGGTGAATACGCCCCCACCCCTTTATTTCCAGTGGAACTGAAAATAAGGTCATCAAAAAAAATACTCTCAGCCGAAGTTGCCTATTGCCCACAATACCAATATGAACAACGCTATACAGAGCACACATCCGGCGATTACTAACCATCCTTTCATTGATATTCTCCTTTGGATCAAGTGATAATATCCTGTAATATAATCTATCTTATAAAACTGATTTTATCATTGTCTTTTTCTTCTTCTATCCAACATAAGAAACTATTATAACGGCACTTGAGCTATGTAGTTGGGCTTTAGTGTGGTGGTTTGAAATGGGTGCCTTTGATGAATCAAAAACGAAGATGAATATTCTGATAAAGAATAGGAATATTCTTCAGACTACATACATCCCCGATCAACTACCTCATCGAGAAAATGAAGTAAAGAATATTGTTGAGATAATAACTCCTTCACTTTACAAACACAAACCTTCTAACATTCTTATAACAGGAAAGACAGGAACAGGAAAGACAGCTGTCTTGAATTATATCGGAAAAGAATTGAAGAAAGAAGACCCATCAGAAGAGAATTGCAGTTTTTTGTATGTTAATTGTGAGATCGTAGATAATCCATATGGAATGTTGTTTAACATATCAAACCAAATAATAAAAGATCAAAGCAACAAGATACCATTCACCGGATGGAGTTTAGATAGAGTATATGATACTTTGATAAATTCGATTGATAAAGAAAACAAGATATTCATTATTGTTTTAGATGAGATAGATAGGATATTACAGAAAAATGGAGATGATATCTTCTATTTCTTAACAACAATGAATGAAAAACTCAAAAACTCAAAAGTTTCTATAATCGGTGTAACAAACAATACAAAATTCACTGAACTCCTTACTTCAAAGATTAGAAGCAGGCTTGGAGAAGAAAAGGTCGTTTTTCCTCCATACAATCCGGAACAACTTCAAGATATCTTAAGAAAAAGAGCGGAGCTTGCATTCGAGCCCGGAGTAGTAGAAGAAGGAGTAATACCATACTGTGCTGCTGTTTCGGCTCAGGATTCCGGCGACGCAAGGAAAGCGTTGGATCTTCTTAGAGTATCTGCAGAAAAAGCGGAAAGAAGAGGAGATAGCATAGTCACTGAAGCTCACGTCAAAGAAGCGATAAACGCAATAGAAAAAGATACTGTTCAAGAAGTGATAAGGACCCTTCCTTCCCAATCAAAGATAATACTCAGAAGCATAATAGAGAATCATGAGAAAAAAGATACTTCTGTGATAACCGGGGATGTGTATTCGCTTTACAAAGAAATATGCAAGGGTTTGAATATAAGTCCAAAATCAGAAAAAAGAGTTGCCGATCTGATATCTGAATTGGATATGCTCGGAATAATACACGCGAGGGTCAAATCTTTCGGAAGACAAGGGAGAACAAGAGAGATCGAACTTAATATCAACAAAGATATCATCGAATTTGTTATGAAAGATGAGCTTTTCGAACCTCTTTCAAAATACAAACCCCCTAAACAAACAAAACTTCTGTGAGGTCATTCTTCTTTTTCGTCTTCCACTGGAAATAAAGGGGTGGGGGCGTTCATTTCTCTGTAAAGTTCTTCTTTGTATTTTCTGTAATATCGATGATCAAAAAGGAAGCTCAATCCTATCAAAAGGAATACTATCAGAATTATGGCCGCGACCAAAGACGGAACGGTATTCGGGACCCATCTGTCTATTGTGTATGTATCCCCGTTCAACATCATTTTGAATGCGCCGACCCACGGCACCTCGAACCACGCTACGGCTTTTATTTTTTCATATGGAATAAGACCTTTAACACCCATGACATTGGACGGCTGATCGAATCCGGGGTTGTGGTCGCCCATAGTAACGAATCCGCTTTCGGATTCCATTGCTGTAAGAGTATCGAGATTGAGGTTTGCTGTGATGTTGCTGTTGTACCCCATGTTCTTTAGCGTAAGGATCCCGGTCAGCCTATCGTAATTCTTGCCGCCTGTGCATTCCCAGAGGTCTAATGGGTAGTCTTTGAGGCTGGGCGCGCTCCACGTCCCGTCCCCGTTATATTCCAGCCATAATATCGCGCGGTGTATCACCGGATTGAGGGTCGGGCCGCGATCGTAAACAATGACGTCGCCGTAGCTGCCGAAAGTCCTATAGTTGGTGTTATATCCATCGATATAAGAACGCACTTCCCCCTCATCCGCTGTTTTCAGGATTATCATGTCGGCCGTGTCGATCACACC
>JAKQBQ010000147.1 GCA_029574055.1 Methanobacteriota archaeon | reverse complement strand
CTGGAATGCATCGCTGTAGACGACGATCTGGTGGGTTTGCTGATAAAAGGCCCCACCGGCACCGCTAAGAGCGTCATGGTCAGGTCCTTCGTGGACGCGCTTCCCGGCATAGAGACGGTGAACGTTCCCCAGAACATCACCGACGAACAGCTGTTCGGCGGATTGGACATCGAAGATGCCATAAAATTCGGGAGGACAACGATAAAAGGAGGGATACTCCAGAGGGCGGACGGCAACATCCTTTATCTGGACAACGTCAATCTTTTCGACCCGAAGACACTGGGCACGATCCTCGAGTGCGTAGGATCGGAGAATGTGATCGTGGAGAGGGAGGGGATATCCTCCGAATACGATCTCCGGACCAGGGTTATCGCAACGATGGACCCGGCGGAACAGATGCTTCCCGACGACATAGCCGACAGGTTCGACATATGCGTCCAGACATATTCCGCAACAGACAAGGACATCAGGAACGAGATAATCCTTTCCAACATAGAGTTCGACGCATCGCCCGATGAGTTCATTAAAAAATATGCCGACGCCGACGCCGAGATGGTCAGACGCATAGCCGACGCGAGAAAGATCCTGAAGGATGTGAAGATAACGAGATCCGACATCGTCAAGATATCAAGAGTATGCATAAACCTCAACGTGAGGGGGCATCGCGCCGATATATCCACATCAAGGGTGTCGAAGATACTGGCGGCGCTCGACGGAAGGACGTTCGTCACGGACGCCGATATCAGGGAGGCGGCGATCCTCTGCCTTCTCCACAGGAGAAGGGACACCGGAAAGGAACCGAATATCTTCCAGCCCCAAAGAGGCGAAGCCCCCGCTGAGGAAAAGGAACGCGAGACCATAATAGTCGAAGAAGGCGCCGGCGAAGAGGAAGAGGAGGAGACCGACGAAGAAGAGATCAAGCCCGAATACGTCGACCACGAACCGGATGATGAGAACGAGGCGGAAGGCATGGGCACCGTAGCCGAGATAACGGATTCCGTCAGGGAGAGGCTGGAGAACCTGGATAATGTGGAAGCCGTCCGCCTTCACAGGATAGCCGGGAAGACCGGAAGAAGGAAGAACATCACAATAAGCAAGCTGACCGGAAGATACCGCGGGTTCAAGATGCCGCCCGGAAGATCAGTCGACCCGGCATTCGACGCGACGATCCGCGCCGCGGCGCCGTATCAAAGGTCGCGCGAAAGCAAAGGCCTGAGCATAAACATAGAGTCCCAGGACATAAGAGAGAAGATACGCATAAAGAAGGATTCATGCTCTTTCCTCTTCGCAGTCGACGTGAGCGGCTCCCTTGTGCAGAGCGGCATGATGAGGGACATAAAGAACGGAGTGAAGGCGATGCTCATGGACAGCTATGTCCAGAGGGACAAGGTGGCCCTCCTGACCTTCAGGACGGGGGAAATAAGGGTGTCCGTTCCGTTCACCCGTTCGGTCGAGGGGATATGCGATATCCTGGAGAACACCATGACCGGCGACGGCACACCGCTGGGCCCGGCGCTGCTGCTCATAAGGGAATACATGCTTAACTACGTCCGAAAGAACCCGGAAGAGAGGTGCTACGTCATCCTCATAACAGACGGCGAGGCCACCTTCCCCGCTCAAAGAGGGAAGGACGCGATCATGGAGCTCAAGAAGATCACGCCGGTGATGGGTATACCGAACACCGAGTGGATAGTGGTGGATTCCAGCTTGGTTCCCGGAAGGATCAACCATGCGCTGAACCTCTCAAGGATGCTTCATGCGAGATACATAAGGCTGGAAGACCTCCAGTCCTTCTGATCCACGGGAAGGCGTCCGCCGCCGTACGATCCCGGCGCGTATTTTCGAGATTACTATATTAACGATAAACCACATCCGAGTGTATGGATGCGGAAACGGTGACGGATTTTATTTACTCACATGTTCCCGAGTTGATCCTTTTGGTAGGCGGGCTCATCGCCCTGCTGATAGTATACACCTACATCAAGGACGAAATGTCCATGAAATACAAGGTGTCCATGGCCTTCGGGGTGTTGTTCGGCATTTTGATGATAGTCCTGTGCGTCTCCTCATATGCCGGCTGGGACATGTTCCCGGCCGTGGTTATAGCGATCACCGGCTTCACTCTTGTGATACGTCCGTTCCGCGAGGTACATTTCGCGGCTATCGGGGCGCTGCTGGTGATGGTGCTTGTATACGTGTTCCTGGGCGGAACGGCGGGGACGGCGCTCGAGTTCGTAGCAAGCGGATGGCCGAGGATAATAGCGGCGCTGGTCATAGGCGCTGTGGCGTACATGATCATGAACTTCGTGGAGAGCATAATCAAGATCTTCGGAAAGCTGCTCAACTGGTGGCCTTTTCTTTTGGTCCTTGCGCTGATATGCATCGTGGAAGCATTGCTCATGCTTCTCGGATATGGGTCTCTGTATGATTTTGTAACCGGCGGTCAGTGATGCAAAATCCCATGTAAAGCTTTAAATGATAGTAGTCGATGAAGGGTGGCGGGGCCCGTGGCTTAGCCAGGATATAGCGCTGGCCTTCTAAGCCAGACGCCTCGGGTTCGAAAGTTCCTGACGAGGGGACCGAAAGTCCCGACGGGCCCGCTAAAGGATGCGTCGTTGCGGCGGCAGACATCCGCGAAGAGGAAATAGCATGAAAAGAAGCTCACGCGCATGGAAGAAACGCGGCAACCAGCGTTGGAAATGGCGCAAAAAGAAGATGAGAAGAAGAAAGAGAGCAGCTAAGTTGCGCAAGAAGTGACGATCCTAACAGGATACCAAGGGAGTATAGGCTAACCTGGCAGACTGGCGGGCTCCAGTTATTGAGCGTGATTAGAAGAGTTTGCTGACAGTTGATGAATAACTGGAGCGATGACTCATAATTTCGCGGAGGGTAGCTCCCTCCGTGGTGGAAACCCGCTGACGGGGGTTCAAATCCCTCTGCTCCCACCTTTCGCATCTAACTGATCTTTCAAAATCTTCTTTCAAACGCCTTCAACGAACTTCTTCTATTCTGCATCAAAGTGCGTTTCTCCGGGATATTCTGCGGGCATCCGCTCCGATACAAGGCGCACCGCTTTTTACTCCTTCCTTGTCAATCTTGTCCGCGCTGTTTCTTGCGGAGGATGTACCACGCTATCGTTCCGATCACTGCCAATATCAATGCGGCGATGATGATCCAAAGCAGCGGGCCGTAGCCTTTATCGACGACCTTGAAGTATAGTTCCAGATATAAGGGTGAGTTCACATCGTAGAACGATATTTCCGATGTGGTGCACACATCCGGGGTCAACCATTTGTCGAACTCGTAGCCGATGTCGGGGACGGCTATTATCATCTCGTATGCATGCTCGGGGATGTAGTGCACGACCGCCGTGTATGTCGAGAGCGGTCCTCCGTTGATGCTGTAATCCGCACGGCCTTTGCCTTCTTTGATCTCGATGATCAGAGTGATGTCGTTCCTGTATCCGGTCGTGCTTTTCACTTCGATCGTATGATCTATTCTAACGTCAGTGAAGGTGAAAGAACCGGCGTAGATCTGATCAAAGGATAGGGTATTTCCGTCCACCAGCACAGCAGAGATATAATATCCCTCATTGGCGGAGAAGTAGAATGTCTTGTCCGATCCGTACTGCGCCGAGACGAGCCCGCTCGGGGATATGGCGGTCCCCTCGTCGGAAGAAGCTGTGATGTAGTGTGTTTGGCCTGGAGCTTCAGATGAAGGGCTGACCGCAGGGAGTATCAGGGCTGCCAAGGCCGCTGCCGATATTGCGAGAAGAAGCAAGGTCCGCCTTTTGTCCTTTGCCATATTCGCTTTTCTAAACAGTGGGATAATTTTGGTCATTTTAGCCCTCCATTTCGATATATATTCTTAATTAATCTAAATATAAAAGTATTATTGTGTTACGTCATATGTCGGTGAAAGCTGTGATTTTTTATACAAAAAAGCACCAAACACCATTCTTTCAGATCAGAGATCACAATCGCAAACAGCGATGCGGAGGTATGCCGGACAACTGCAATGAAGACACCAACGACCGGGGCGGCGGTGAGCATTCGCTCGCAGCTTCCGATCCATTCCGATGTTGTTGTCGGTCACCACATCGAATACGCGCCGATCAGGAACAGAACGATCCCCGCGACGGCACCCAATATTATCATGTACTTGTCTTTGGCCATTTGATCCTCTTTTCCCATGACAGCGTTTCGAATATAGGTAGATTGCGCCCCTTAGTTTTTGAAGCTGTGTATAGGCGCAGGTATCCTCCCGCCCCTGTCTATGAATTCCTTGCAGCTGTATCTGCTGACGGCCATAATGGGCGAACTGCCCAGGAGGCCTCCGAACTCGGCCGTTTCCCCCGCCTTCTTCCCGTATACGGGGATTATCCTTACGGCGGTGGTCTTCTGGTTGATCATGCCGATGGCCATCTCGTCCGCTATGATGCCGGATATGG
>JAKQBQ010000110.1 GCA_029574055.1 Methanobacteriota archaeon | reverse complement strand
AAGGGAATAGGTCCTTCAATGGCGGAAAAGATAGTCTCCAAATTCGGGGCCGATGCGTTCGATATACTTGATTCACACCCGGAGAGGCTTCTTGAGATAGAGGGCATCGGCGAGAAGAAGGCTGCCGCCATACATGAAGCCTGGCTGGAACAGAGGGAGATGCGCGAGGTCATGCTTTTCCTTCAGAGCCACGGCATAGGGACAGGTTATGCACTGAGGGTCTTCAAACATTACGGGAGCGCCTCCGTACGGGTGCTCGAGGAAAACCCCTACAGGCTTGCCATCGACATATTCGGGATCGGCTTCATGACTGCCGACAAGATCGCGTCGGGCATGGGTTTCAACAGGGAATCCCCGCTGCGCATCAGGGCCGGAGTATTGCACGTCATGAACGAGCTGACCAGGGAAGGTCATGTCTTTGTCCCGGTGGAGGAACTTACCGGATCTGCGGCAAAGATCCTTTCAGTCTCTCCCGAAGTTGTTGAAAAAGGTATAGAAGATGCTAGGCTGAATCAGGAGCTTATAATCGAATGGTACACAGACGCAGATAAGAAGGATGACTGTGCGGTCTATCTGCCGGCCTTTCATTATGCCGAACTCCATTCTGCGAAGAACCTTTGTTCTATCCTCTCTTCCCCCTTCAACGGGCAGTACGCCGATCCCGATGTGGTCATACCATGGGTGCAGAGGGAGTTGGGGATCATCTTTGCCGGCCGGCAGACCGAGGCTTTGAAGACCGCCCTCAGTTCTCAGGTCATGGTCATTACCGGCGGTCCCGGTACAGGGAAAACGACTCTGATCAAGGCTATTATGAAGATCAGGTCTGCCAGGGGCTATAAGATAATGCTTGCCGCCCCGACGGGAAGGGCTGCCAAAAGAATGACCGAGGCCACCGGCCACGAGGCGAAGACTATCCACAGGATGCTTGAATACACGGGCAGCACGATGTCCGGCGGAGACTTCATGAGGAATGAGACGAACCCGCTGGATTGCGACCTGCTTGTAGTGGACGAAGCTTCTATGATAGATCAGGTGCTCTTTCACCATCTTCTCAAGGCTGTCCCCAAGGGATCATCAGTCATTTTCGTCGGAGACGTCGATCAGCTGCCGTCGGTCGGGCCGGGCAATGTCCTGAAGGACATAATCGATTCAGGAGTCTGCCCTGTTGTCCATTTGAATGAGATATACAGACAAAGCCGGGAGAGCATGATCGTTGTCAATGCCCACAGGGTCAACAACGGTGAGATGCCCTGCCTTGACGAAAAGGGAGAGCCATCCTCCGTGAGCGATTTCTATTTCATCGAGGAAGGCGACCCTGACAGGGCGCTGGAAATAATAAAAACGCTGGTCACCGTGAGGATGCCTCAGAAATTCGGTCTCGATCCGGTTAAGGACATACAGGTCCTCACCCCCATGCACAGGGGATCCCTCGGGACCGCAAGGCTGAATTCAGAGCTTAGAGAGACGCTCAATACCTGTCACGGGTCAAAGGTATTGAGGATGGGCAGGACCCTCCAGGAAGGCGACAAGGTGATGCAGATCCGCAACAACTACGAGAAGGACGTGTACAACGGAGACATAGGCACGGTCGTCATGGTGGACGGGGAAGAGAGCCGAGTCATCGTCGAGATGGACAGCGGCCGTGTATCGTATGACTTCTCGGAACTGGACGAACTTATCCATGCATATGCCGTATCCATCCATAAGTCACAGGGTTCCGAATACCCGGCAGTTGTGATCCCCATAATGACCCAGCACTACATGATGCTCCAGAGGAACCTGCTTTACACGGCCATCACAAGGGGCAAGAAACTGGTGGTTATAATAGGTACGAAAAAAGCTGTCGCGATCGCGGTAAATAACGACAAAACGCGCAAAAGGTACACCAGGCTTGCAGAGAGGCTGAAAAGCTGCTTTATGGGAGGATAAGGTCAGTTCTCTGGGGCGGTCTGTAAGCATAAGATGACAAAAAAAAAGACGGGCCGGCGATGTATGCCGGCCCGTCTTCATACTGCAGCATCGTTATATATAGCGTGTCGATGAACGGTAGATATTTTCCCTGTGACCGTATTTTCCATCCTTTTCGACCTCAGCCAGCCTTCTCTCCGTGTAGCGGGCGAAGCGTACGAACGGAAGCCCCAGCAGGAGATAGATAACGGCTACGATTATGCCGGGACCGAAATAGTCATAATAAGTGGCCGATATCTGTCCGTACGCCTTTGTCAGGTCGACCATCGTTATTATCGAGACCAGTGAGGAATCCTTGAGCAGAGAGATGAAATCGTTTGTGATCGGCGGTATTACGACTCTTACCGCCTGCGGAAGGATAACTTCCCTCATGGCCTGCCATCTGGTCATGCCCAGGGCAAGGGCCGATTCCCACTGTGTCCTCGGTATGGCAAAGAGCCCGGAACGGTAGATCTCTGCTTCATATGCGGCGTAGTTCAGTCCCAGTCCTATGGCTCCGGCCCAGAACGGTGAGAACTTCACCCCTATGCTCGGAAGCCCGTAGAAGATAAAGAACAGCTGGATCAGGACCGGCGTCCCCCTGACGATCTCAATGTAAAGGGTGGCCAAAGAGGCTATCCACTTGGGAGCAAATACCCTTGTGATCGCCAGAGTGAGCCCGAGAGCTATCGCAAGTATCATTGCCGTTATAGAGACCTGCATCGTGACGACCGCGGCGCGTCCGAAAGCGGGCAGCGCATCCGCATATCTTTCCAGCCGTTTGGCAAAGGTCAGCTGCGGCCTGTGTGCCTCAGCCCATTCGTTGTAACGCGACGGCTCTACCTTGGATGGGCTGTAATCGTTGAACTCTGCGGCCATCTTTGGCGTCCAGAGGTTCCATCTGTCGTATATCTCGCGAAGCTTGCCGGAATCGCGGAGGGCAACAAGGGCTTTGTTGACTTCCGTCAGCAGTTCCTTGTCTTCCTTGCGCACGGCGATCGCGTACTCAAGCTCTCCTACCTCAGGCCCCACAAATTTGATCTCAGGGTTGAAGCCGGCGGAGTAGAGAGCTATCGGATGGTCGAAGAACGCAGCGTCCAGCCTGCCGTTGGCGAGATCTTCGTACGTGTTGGCCTCGACGTTGTATGTCCTTATGTCGATGTCTCCGATCTCCTCGAGCAGCTCCTGTGCGAAGCTCTCCTTGAGAGTACCTACCTTCTTGCCTTTGCAGTCCTCAAGGGTCTTGATAGAGTTGTCTCCCTTGCGCACCGCAAGCTGAAGGTATGTTTTGTAATAGGGGATCGAGAAGTTGACGACCTCTTTGTGCTCTGGCGTCACTTCCAGTCCGTTTATCGATATGTCGTAAAGCTTCCTGTTGAGTCCCGGGATCAGATTTTCCCAGGCGTTGTTGACATAGACGGGTTTTCTCCCCATCTGTTCAGCTAGAGCTTCGACGATGTCCACCTCAAAACCGATCAGTTCATCGGTGTTTTTGGGGTTTGGGAACATATAGGGAAAGCCGCCTTCGGAATCCCCTCCCCATACCAGCTCCTTCTTATCCTCTGCAAGTACGGGAGAGGATGAGGTAGTTACGAGCATAATGAGCGCAAGCAGAAGTATCAGTTTTTTCATGTCATGCTACCCCCGTGTTTACGAAGTGGCGCAGGAAAGCCTTTGTCCGCTCGCTCTTGGGGGAGGTGAAAAGAATGTCCCCGTCGTCGTACTCAACTATCTCGCCGTTGTCCATGAATATTATGTAGTCGGAGGCGTCCCGTGCGAACTTCATTTCATGCGTGACAATGATCTGAGTCATGCCCTCGGAGTCGAGGTCTTTCATGACCTGAAGGACTTCTCCTACAAGCTCTGGGTCCAGTGCGGATGTGGGTTCATCATAGAGCATCACCCTCGGGTTCATTGCAAGCGCCCTCGCAATAGCGGCCCTCTGGCTCTGGCCTCCGGAGAGTGTAG
>JAKQBQ010000021.1 GCA_029574055.1 Methanobacteriota archaeon | reverse complement strand
GGATGGTGATCGCCGCCAGCCGCATGATATCAGAAAGAAGGCTTGAACCGCTTATCAAAAAGAACAGTGCCAGCACAGACAGGAATATAAGCAGCCCGGCCAGAAGGAACCAGTATCCTTTCCTTTCCCGGTAGTTGAGATATATCATCCCTATCCCCAGCAACCCTACGAAAGGAGGGAATATCGAAAGCATGACAGCGACCCGCGGGACCTTTCGGCGTTTGCTCTTCTCATCCTCTCGGATGATATACTCCGATCTGTCATCCGGCTCCCTCGGTATCTCTCTGAAGCATTTGGGGCAGGTAAGGCTGTTCTTTTGAACGTACTCCCCGCAATGCGGGCATTTGTTCGGGCTCATTTCTCAGGCTTCCCGGCCTTGAAGCCTATGCATACCGCGGTCGCGACCAGCTTGCCTTCGGAGTGGAGCGTCACATCTACTGTCATCAGGGACCTGGATTCATTAACTATCTTCGCTTCCGCCTCCATGATCTCCCCGAAGCAGGGGCGGTGGTAGATTATGTTGCATGACAAGCCCACCGTTCGAGAATCCATGTTGCAGATGACCGCAAAAGTTTGGTCCATGATGCCGAAGGATGCCGCCCCGTGTACAACGCCGTTGCTGTTCAGGTCGCTGGGGAACACCTTCTTCCTCATGACGACCGACCCCTTGCTTGCTCTGACCAATTCGATGCCGTTCTCCACTGCGTATGGGGTGTTGCACATTTCCAGGATGTTGTCGAGCCAGGGATGCATGTCGGGATCCACAAGCCCGCGCAGGGTCTCCATGTCCATGGTCTATGTATATGTGGAATAATATTTAATCAAAACATGTCCGAAAAGAGCCTTTAACGTGCTATACCCGTCAAAGAACATTTTCCTTTGCCGCTATTTCTATGCAAATGCTCCTAAGTTTTGGAACATCTTCGATGATTATTTCCCATATTCTAGCGCGATCAAGGTATTCGTATCTATGGGCAACTATGTTCCTGAAGCCGATGACCGCCTTCCAGTCAAACTCGTTGTACTGTTCAGTGAATTCAAACGACAGCCCCTTGACGGCTTCCCCTATCTGCATAAGATTCATACAACATGATCTTTGATAGCTGGAATCCTCAAGAAAATCATCCAAAGAATCTCCAAACCTATTTCTGTCTTCTTCAATTTCATCGCAATATGCCACAATGCGGTCGAGAAGGATGTTATCTTTCATAGACCATGACCTCTTCTCTTCTTACAGAATCAAGGAATTCGAGACTCATCGAATCGGTTGGGATGACATCCACTTGCATCCCGAGTGCCTCTTCCAGCCTGACCATGAGTCCGCAGAGGTCGAAGGTCCTAAGCCTGTCCGCATCTATGCGGAGATCTATATCACTCCTCGCGTTTGCATCCCCGCGCGCATAGGAACCAAAAACATAAACGCGGTCGACATCGTACATGCTGACGACCGGTGCTATGAGCTGTGCCAGCTCTTCCATACTATACTTGGGGGCGGTTCCGTTAAGCATTTCTACCAAAATGAATGTCGTTTGTGATAGATAAGCCTTTCAAATCGTGCTGTTCTTTCTTGATACATGGGAACATGTAAAGACGATCCGCTCATGAACGAACGGCAAATAGATTAAAGCAAACGCGCATCGGGATTGCATGGCGGATACGATATCGGTGACGCAGCTGAACCAAAGGGTCAGGTCCATCCTATCGGAGTCCCCCGCGGTGAAAGACGTTTGGGTCGTGGGGGAGCTGTCGAACCTCAAGAAGTACCCTTCCGGGCACTACTATTTTACGCTGAAGGACAACACGAGCGAGATAAAAGGCGTGATGTTCAAACCCTCCAGATCAAGGATAGACTTCGAGCCCCAGGACAATATGAAGGTGACCGCTTTCGGAAGGGTGGACATTTATGTTGAGAGGGGATCATACCAATTCGTTGTGGAAACAATGCAGAGATCGGGGGTAGGGGATCTCTATCTGGCATATGAGGCATTGAAGAATAAATTGGAGGCGGAGGGACTCTTCGACCCTTCGAGGAAAAGGCCTCTGCCGCCGTATCCGAAGGTCATCGGGGTGGTGACCTCCCCGAAAGGCGCCGTGATACATGACATAATAACAACAACCCGGCGCCTATTCCCCGCCGACATCCTCCTCTATCCTGCGCTGGTGCAGGGAGAAGGCGCTGCCGGATCGATAGTCAAAGGCATCGAGGCCCTTAACAGAGAAGGGGTGGATGTCATCATCGTCGGAAGAGGAGGAGGGTCGATAGAGGATCTCTGGGCATTCAACGAGGAGGTGGTTGCGAGGGCGATCGCAGCATCCAAGGCGCCGATAATATCCGCCGTCGGGCATGAGACGGATTTCACGATAGCCGATTTCGTTGCAGACCTCCGCGCCCCGACACCCACAGGGGCGGCGGAACTCGCGCTGAGGGACCGGAAAGAAGTGCTGAAGCATTTGGACACGGACATGATAAGGATCAACAGATCCCTTTCAATGATATTGGGCAGGATGCATCACAGATTCGAGATGCTTGATTCCAAGCTCGATCCGAAACGCGCCGAGCAGCGGGTATCCATGTACTCAATGCGGCTGGACGACCTGAACTCGCGCATGGGCTCTGCCTTGAAGGACAAGATAGAGGTCGTGCGCAGAAGATTCATCAGGCTGGATTCGAGCATGGACATCCATGTGAGGAGGATGCTGGAGAACGACAGCAAAGACCTCCGGAGATACTCGGAGAGGCTGGAGAGCATCAATCCGATGAAGGTCTTGGACAGAGGATACACACTGGTAACGGATGAGAGCGGAACGGCGCTGACATCATCCAGGCAATTGAAGCCGGGTGCCGGCATAAACGTCATCATGAAAGACGGAAAGGCGGAAGCAGAGGTCAAGAAAGTGGAGATGAGATAATGGAGATAGAGGAAATGACATTCGAAGAGAGCCTGAAGACCCTTGAACAGCTTGTGAGCGAGCTGGAGAACGGTAATCTGGATCTCGACAAAGCGTTGGAGATCTATGAAAGGGCGATCATCCTTAGAGATCGCTGCAGGAAGATCCTTGACGAGTCCGACAGAAAGGTCCGTATGATGATAGAGACATCCGAAGGCGTGAAAAAAGAGGACTTCGTCATTGAGTGACCCATAAGATGAAGTTGTTCTTTTCGGACCACGCCACCGTATCTTTGTATAGATCGGTCTCCCTAAAATAATCCAGACCGAAAGCCAGTCTCAGCGCGCCGCTCATCTGGCCGCTCTTCATGCCTTTGCTGTTGTATGATCCGAAGGTTTCCGACAGACCTATAGCCAGCACGGCTACGGCATCGTGGCCCCTGACCGCTATCCATGGATCGGCGAGCACCTCCTCTTCATCGGCGATCATGTCCGCAAGGTTCTTCTTCCCGATCCCTTTGTTGATCGACTGCGAGAATACCTCGTCGATCATTCTCCTTATATCGATGGCAAGGGTCTTTCTGTTTATGAACATCGAATGATTGATGTCTTTGAAACAAAGCCCTATGTTCTCCTTTACGGAGATGTACATCAGCAGGCCTATGGGATATGAGGACCGAGCCACGACATCGCTTACTTTCCCGTACTTCTCCTCAAAACTCTCCAACAATTCCTGATCGGCGTATTCGGCGAGAACGTCATCCAGCGCGCCGGTGCTCAGCATCATCGTCTCGAGATCCCTTTTATCCGAAAAGAACACCGGGGGAGTAATTCTTTTTCCAAACAATCTATCCAGGTCCGCATCAAGGATGCCGATCACTTTCCTGTCGTTCCTCTTCTCCCATACCTCTGCGACGGATCTTTTTACGTTGTCTTTGGAATATGCGATCACCATCTTCGCTTCATCCTTATCGATAAACTTGCTATACAGCCTGCTGTCGGTCACTCCCTCGACCACAACGATCGGCCCTTTATGGGAGGATCTCAGCATGGAAACGCTGTTGGCAATGTCCGAGGATGTCAGGTCATTTATCATTTTTTACCCTCAGTTCAACAGACATATCCCATTTGTCGTGTATCACTTGGGGAGAATGGGTTGCGACTATTATGTGCAGCCCGCGCAGTCTGGCTATATCAGAGAACGTCTTTCCGAGGCTCTGCTGCCATGCCACATGAAGCGATATCTCCGGCTCGTCTATTATCACCAGCGAACCGTTCTTGGCTTTGAAGAGCAGCAGATAGAAAATTATCAGTATCTGCTTCTCCCCCGATGACAGCCTGTCAAGCGGAAGCGCCGTTCCGTTGTCCATTCTGGCACTCAGGATGTTGCTTTCGTTGAGGTATACGTTCTTGTTTATCAAAAGATCATTCACAATGTCCAGGTACACAATTGTGGATTCCGATAGTTCGTAATTCTTCTTTACGTACTCCTCCAAAGAGAATGCGAGGTCCTCGTAGTCTTTCCTGCGGGACATTATCTCGAACCTCGGCGGGGGGAACCTGTACCCTGCCGGCATATCCGGCTCTATCCCCGCCCTCTTGATGAAATCCAGCTTTGCCTTGAGGTCCTTGCTCCAGAACTCGAGCTCAGCATCATTATACTCCTTCCTGCCTTTCGCGGGAACGCTCACAAGGCTGTTCTCTTCTTTTGCGACCCTTAGCTTGTCTGCCAATTCCTCTTTGTACAGGTCGAGCGCGAGTCTGAGATTCCCTCCGACGGTCGCCACCGATCTGTCGGGGGAAATGTAAAGGACGCCCAGGATGCTCTTCATCTCATCGGAGGATATCTCTTCCTCCAGCTCGTTCTTCTGTATCTGTATGAGGGAGGAATCCCCCGTCCTCTCCACTATCAGGGTGGTCCCGTCGTCGAACCTGAGGTCCATTCTTTTGAAGTTGACGTTATTGATCTCCTCCACGTTCCCCCTCAGCATTTCGTAGATCAGCCTCATCACGGTGGACTTCCCGTATCCGTTTAGGGAATGAATGAAAGTGATGTTGCTTTCGCTGAGATTCACGTCGTAATCGTATTCGCCGAACAGACCGTATATAGAGAACCCTGTAAGCATTTCGACCCATCTCGTATCGGCATGATTGTATATGAACCCATCAACAAAGGCCGCCGGGCTCATCTTTATCTTTGTAAAGGGGATATCGAAGCCGGATGGACAAAGAAAGAGCGCTGAAGGAGATACAGTCCAACATAAGCAGGGGGAACGACCGTTCGGCGTCCGTACAGATCCTTGAGCTGGCGAATTGCTTCTCGGACGATCCCTACACTCTGCTCACCTGCGCGTCGCTCCTCAAGACGATAGGGGATGATGACGGGGCCCGGAGCCTTGCGAAAAGGGTTTCCGAGAAGGCCAAGGACGAGGACAGGCTTGAAGCCGCCAAGGGTCTCAGGGGCATCGGATTCCCGGCAGAGGCAGAGAAGGTGCTCTCCGCTGCGTCCGATAATGACAGCGTAGCAAGGGAAAGGATGCGCATTCTGTTCGACATGAGAGACTACATTGGCTCATCGAAGGAATACGAAAAGATATCCGAGCCGACGTTGGAAGATACGGCTGCAATGATCGGCGCTGTCTCTGCGTGCAGAGAGCATGACCGCGCCGTCAGGCTTGCCGAGGACCTGCTCAAAGAAGCGCCCCATGACCTCACTGTGCAGAGATGCTACTGCGCAGCTCTTTCCGCAGCAGGGAGATCCAAAGATGCGGGAAAATTCGTAAAGGACAACCTGAAGAAGAACAAGGACTCTCCGGATGCCGATGCGCTTGCCTCATATTATTTGTGGATAGAAGGGAAGACCGCAAGCGCGGGCGCTTACGCGTCCAAAGCAGTCAAGGCCGATCCCGGCAACGTTGCGGCGATGGAGGTGCTCGCGTACACCCTTGCTGAGAAAGGGAAACTTAAAGAAGCCAGGATCGTAGCCGGCGCCATCAACGAAAAGGATCCGGGGAATCCCGCAGTAGTAAGGATACTGGATATGTGCAGGGCCTCGAAGTGATCATACCTTCCTTTCTCTCATCCTGCGCCTGTTCCCCTTTATATCGAGGATCAAGTCGCTCCAGAATGTCCTTGTGAACAGCAGCAGCGCAATGACCACTTCCAGACGGCCGACCCACATTATGAACCCGATGAACATCTTCGAGATGCTGCTGAGCTCCGTGTATTCTATGGTGCCCATGTTGACGCCTGAGTTGCTGACTGCCGATATTGATAGCCCCATGGATTCCATTATGCTTATGCCCGGTTCCGAGATCAGAAGGAACACCGTCGAGAATATGATCACCGCCAGGAACATCACGATAACGACGACCGCCGACACAACGGCATCGCTGCTCACGGAATGGCCGTCCATCCTGACATCCCTGACCGAGCGCGGGTGGAACATTTTGTAGATGCCGTTCGATACGTACGACTTGATGATCAGGAGCCTGTATATCTTGATGCCTCCCGATGTGGAACCCGACATGGACCCGAAGATCATGACCAGCCAGAATACCATGTATGTTGCAAGAGGCCATGCGGATTGTTCGGCTATGGTGTATCCCGTTGTTGTCCCCACCGATACGACCGTGAAGATGGTCTCCCAGACAGTGTTCCCCACATCTATCGACCACACGTCCCCGGCTGTTATCAGCAGTATGACGATTATCACCACGGCCGCAGCAAGGAACCAGATCGCCGTCCATATGAACTCCTGGCTTCTCCTGTATGCAGAGAACTCCCTTTTGTTGAGCGCACGGTAGTGCAGGTAGAAGTTGGTCCCTCCAAGGAACATGAAAGCAAGCACTATCACCTGAGCGGCAAAGGAGAAGTCGGACATGCTGCTCCCGACGGCCATGAAGCCTCCGGTGGATATGGTTGAAAGCATCATCGTGACAGCAGCGAAGATATCCACACCGCTCACCATTAGCAAAACCACCTCAACCGCCGACAAAAGCACATAGATCGTCAGGAAATTCCCTGTTGCGCTTTTTATCCTCATGGAGAAGTTGTAAGAATCGGAGCCCGCGAGCTCATTGTTCACGAAAGCCCTTCCTCCGATGCCCATCATGGGGATCAGGAACACGAATATCATGATGATGGCTATACCGCCGGCCCACTGCATGAACGATCCCCAGAAGAGTATGCTGTGCGGTGCCGAGGCATCTCCGATCAGAGATATGCCGGTGGTGGTGAACCCGCTTATGCCTTCGAAGAGGGAATCGACAAAGGACAAACCGTAAAGGTAATACGGTATCGAGGTCACGAAGAATGCCAACCACCATGCGACGAAGATCATCATCATTCCGCCGGCGGGCTTCATCCTGTCCCCGCTCTTGAAGAAAATATACTGGAGTATCCCGGGTATCAGGAGGAACGGTGCGGGATATATGAAAAACGTCGGATCCTCGCCGTAGATGAGAGCAACGAGCGCCGGGACAAGAAGCGATATGCCCAGGCATATCTCGATCACGCCGAGTACTTTAATGACGTTGCTCTCCCATCTCGCCATGTTCTTTATGCGGACGTTCAGTGTGTGCAGCATGTATCATAAC
>JAKQBQ010000015.1 GCA_029574055.1 Methanobacteriota archaeon | reverse complement strand
GCCGTCCAATACACGGACCTTGACCTGTGTGGCCTCGCCTGTCATCCCCGTGCGGCCGATTATCTCAACGACCTCCGACGGGATGCTGTCTGTGTCTACCATTCAAACCACCTTCACTTCTTCAGTGCTTTGACCGCTTGGGTGATCTCGTCGCAGATCGGCTTTCCTTTTCCCACATCGATGATCGCTATGGATGCTGTGGGCTTCTCGAGGCCGATCGCGTTCCCGAGCTCTGCTTTGCTGGGAACGTACACATAAGCGACATTCCTCTCTTCGCATAATGCAGGAATGTGCGCGAGTATCTCAGGGGGGTTCACGTCTGTCGCCATTATGACCATGGCGGCGGCCCCGCGTTCTACGGCTTTTGTGACCTCATTGGTCCCTTTCTTTATCTTTCCGCCGTCCCTTGCGAGCTCGGCGAGCGTGTATGCTTTGTCAGACAGGTCTTTCGGTGTCTCAAACCTTACAAATACGGACATTTTAATTACCTCTTTCCGGCGTATAGCGCCGTCATCATTCATCGGCTCTTAAAGAGCATCCGAGCTATCCCCTGCTAGTATTTAGTACTGCCTATGGGAAAGCCTGTGACGAAGTCTTCTTTTACTTCTTGCGGAAGCAAGCGTCTCAGAACAGCCATCTCGGTATCCGCTTTGCAAGGGGAGCGGGCATCACGCTGCGCAGGACATCCTTGTCGTCGCGCTTCATGCCCAAGGACAGCGCGGCAACGAAGTACACCGCATACGCTATGAAGAAAACCCCGAGTATCGCCGTCCATGTCGTGGGCAGGGTGAAGAACTGTGTCGCAACCCATCCTATAGCCAGGCATGCAGCGAGCGCAATGTGCCCCGGGATCATCGGCTTCAGGAAAGCAGACCATTCCAAGGATGTCATCCTTGCTATGACATACGGATACAGCAGCACGTTCAGAACGAACATCGAGATCGTCCAAACGATCGCCACGCCCATGGTCTCAAGCCCCAGGAAGGAGACCGCGACCGCCGCGATGATGATATTCCCGGCCCCGACCGACAGCGTCAGGTAAGCTACCGGCCTCATCTTGATCAGGAGTATCGGGATGGTCTCGAGGACGCTCGCGATGCATACAGCCAGCTGGACCAAGAACATCACCACCACCATCTGGGAAAGGTACGAGAACTCTCCGCCGACCCATGCGACCAGTATCTGCGGCGAAAAGATGCAGAGATATGCGATGGGGAACGCGACGAACAGCCCGATGAATCTCATGGAGACCTTCGATATCTTGATCACATTCTCCATATCCCCCTCCGCATAGCTGCGGAAAAGGAACGGTGCGGTCGCTGCGGTTATGGTCATACATGCGGTGTTGGTCATCGATATAAGGTTGGCGACGATGGCGAACCCCGCCACTTCCTCCGCCCCCATGAATATGTTGACGATGACCATGGACGCCTGTATGAACATGAGGAGCCCCAGCCTGCTGGTTATCGTCCACATGCCGAGGGAACTCATCTCCCTGAGCAGGGTGCGGTCGTAGCGCGGCCTCTCTATGCGGAGATGCGGGCAGAGCCTCTTGGATGCTATCCAAATGACAAGGAAAAGAGCGACTCCTGACACCGCATACGCCGCGCCCACCATCTCCAAGGATGCCCCGTTCATGTTGAAGAACAATAGTATCAGCACCACCTGCAGCAGGATGTGCGCCATCCTCGCAGTATACAGGATGTACATTTTGTTGTACGCGGTGAAAATGCCGTTGAAGCATGCCGAGAACGACAGCAGCAGCGCTGACGACAGGGTCATCAGGAACAGAAGCTGAACGCCGGCCGCCGAGCTGGGGCCTGTCTGGAAAATGTACGGCGAGGCTACAGATATGATCACGATGACAGGTACAAGCATCAGCACGATCTTCCCAAGCCCGATGACTGTCGTAGTATACACTTTATTGGACTCGTCCCAGTCGCCCCTGTGGAGCGCTATTATAAGGGATCTGGAGAATGCATTGGTGAGCTCGTCGGATATGATGATCACGTATGCGGTCACGGAAGTCGCCAACGGAAGTATCCCGTATACTCCTATCCCAAGCTCGCCTATGAAGAACGGCACAAGCATCAGGCCGATCAGAGCGGTCAGCAGAGTGCGTGCAACATTCGTTACCATGTTCGGTACCAGATATTTCGAGAACTCTCCGCCTTCAGCCTCTGTCACTTCCACAACCTTTCAGGATTATGGTGAACTTATCGAATGTCCCTATTTAACAATGAGCATGAAAACAATTATACTGCCACCAACTATATTGTGCATGGACATTGGGCGGCATGGACATGCCTTGGGATGCGTCTTCCGGATCAAGGGGTGATTTAGGATCTTAAATATTGGGGAATGGATCTACGGCCTTTTCGGCTCTGGGGGGGAGTGGGGGTTGCTGCTGTGCATTTTCCTCATTTTCCTAGTCGACGCATTGGTGTTCCCCACGCTTCCGGAATTGTTCTTCGTGATCTCGTTCATGTACCGGCCGGAGCTCTCGTTCGGCCTCGAACTGCTCACTGTGGCCATAATCGCCGAGATAATAGGGGTTGCGGTGCTTTATCTCATCGTCAGCCATGTGAGGATCCCGCAGAGGGTCGAGCGGGTCGTCAACAAATACATAGGCTTCCTGGTGTTGGGTGATGAACGGCTGATACTCCTGAACCGCGTGGCTCCGATGATACCTTTCTGCGGCGCCTTCATCAAAATTGCCGGGTGGAACTTCAAGAGGTCTATGCTGTATGTGGTGGTAGGATGCGTCGTCAAGTACGGATTGATACTTCTGATGAACGACTTCTTCTTCAGGTACTTCAGCGGCAACGATGCCGAGATCTACACCATTGCTTTCATTCTCGCAGTGATCGTGATAAGCTTCATACTTTCGACCTTTTATAAGAAAAAGAACGCGATATCCTGACCCCCAACCCGTCCGGGCCGTCGATATATCTGCTCTTGATGAAGTACCAGAACACCGACAGTATCCCCAGATACTGCACCGCGCCGCCTACGTAGTACATGATGGACATGGGCGAGAAACCCATCAGAGCCGGGGTTTGGAAACTCTTGACCATCTCCATTATGTGGTCTAAAGACATCAGATCGGTGAATGCGCCCAAAGACATGAGGAGAACGTAATTTCCTGCAAGGATGAAGCACAGTCCTCCCGCCGACACCAATAGCCAGCTCCATTTGAACATATGGTCCTTTGTTACTATGAATATCGCAAGGAACGGTATCAGGAGCACGAGGTACTGCGGCGCCGGGGGGTACACGAACAAGAAAGCCGTCATCACCAGGGCGTATTTGAAGAACGAATCATCAAGCTCGTCCCTGCCCTTCTTCCACAGCCTGTACGCTAAGAATGCCGAGACCGCAGCCGCCGCAATATAAACTGCCACTGCCCAGTTGAATACGAATTCCGTTCCTATTATCCCATCGCCTGCCGTCGCCCTTGCGGTGATGAAAAGAAGGCTTTCAGCCAGCTGCCCTTCCGCGATCTGCGGCGCCATCAGCACAACGAACGCGATAACGGCACCCGCGGCTGCTGTTCCCACCGACCTCAGCGCCCTGCCGTCGCCGCGGTGCATCACCAAGATGTATGCTATCAAAATGAATACGAAGTAGAACGGGAAGAATTTTGTCAGGACCGCGAAGGAAAAAAGCACTCCGCCGAGGAAGAGCTTGTCCTTCCTGATCATTATTATGCAAAGCAGGATGAAAAGCACAGAGAACGTGTCGAACATCCCGGATATCGCCGTCACTCCTATCACCAGAGGGCATAGGAACCACAGGGCGAATCCGATCGTTGCCTTTCTCATATCATTGGTCTTGTCTTTTATGAGCCAGTAGATGAGATATCCCACTATCAAATCGCAGATCACAAAGGGCACCTTGACCCAGGCGTTGAAGGCGACGGAAGTGACCGTCGAGGAGAAGAACCAATCTGTGAACGACTCAAGAGGGAATGCCTCCGGCACCCTCAGACCCATCACATCGATGTGGGAGAAAAGCTCATGGAAAGCGGATTCGAAGGACAGAACGTACCCCCAAACCGGGGTGTAATAGTACCCCTCCAACCCATACAACCCTTGTCCGCTGTCGAGGTTCCTGATTATCGTCGCCCAGAAATCCGAGTCGTATCCAACCCCCATGAAAGGAATGATCAAGAACCTCACTGCGATCCCTGCGGCCGCGATCAAGAAGATGGGGTGCCTTATGAGCGAATTGAAAGAAGTTATGGGAGAACTAATGCTGTTCAGCATCTTATGATCCTCCCGAACACAGTGTAATATCCCCCTATCGAAACGTAGACCGATATGTCCGCAGCACCATCCGGCATTTCGAAGGACATCTCCGCTGTATCCCTCACGACCGTCCCCGTTCCGATGTTCAGTATCTGCGAATAGCAGGATATCCCGGAAGCGATCACCTGTGCAACATCATCGCATTGGTTCCTTTCGTAATTCCCTCCGAACACGCATATCATCCCGCTGCCGAAGGGGACCATCGACACGCTTGCGTATCCATCCTGAGAGAATCCCATAGAAAGCGAGCCTTCCGTTCCGGAAGCGTCGAGGCCGTAAAGGACGCGGTTCCATTTCAGGGACAGGGCGTTCGTGAGTCCTCCTGCGTCCAAAACAGATAGTGCCAGATCCGCTCCGGCCGTGTTGATGCAGTCCTTTCCGAAAAGTATCTCGCCGCTGTTCTTGACCTCCACAAGGCCGCTCTCTCCGCGGTAGAACATGCCGATGGGCGACGCCATCCAGTAAAGGGCGCCTCCCTGCCGCACCCATTCGAAGATCGGGTCGTCCGCCGATCCGGAATAAACGCTCTCCGGGAGGGCGTAGGACATGACCAGAAGGGCTTTCGATCCCGCACCGCCTTCCAGCATCTCTAACAACCGGTCATCGCCGCATATGACGATGTCGTCGAACCCGCGTACGTTCAGAGATCTGCGCACCTGTTCGATAGAATATTCAATATCCAGGCCTTTAAGGCCTATCGCATCCCTTGCTTCCGCGAATGTCTCGCCGTACCTTTCATCAAGATATATGTAAAGCTGCGTCGGAGAGGGATACTCCCCGTTATCCATGACGATCGCCGAATACGCATCCGGGCCGGACGATGACACCGATATGCTCAGCATGCCGTCCTCCATCTCCGCGTCAGCATCATAATTTTGGACATTCGGGCCGTACGCCATCAGTTCGCCTGCAAGCACTATCGCACAGATCACAACCGCCAACATAACCAATCTGTCAAACTTCATCCGGTCGTCCCCGCAGCAGGCAATTACCTTATGCAAGGGCCATTTATAGCATTATAGCTTCTTTGTGGTTCCCACGGGCTCCCACACGGGGATGTCTTCCTTTCCGGACCTTACATGAAGATGCGCCTTCAACCTGGAGAAGAGCTCTACGCCTGTAAAAACGATGAGCTTCACGGGTCTGAATCCCAATTCCCTCATGGCTTTAACATAAGCCGAGAGCAATATCCTTGTGTTCCATGTCGGAATATCGAAATCGTATTTCTTTTTGGTATGCCGCTGGCCGATGTTGACCCTCGTCCTCTGCTTGACCAAGTCGCTTATGTTCTCCGGCCCCTTGTTGTACACTTTCGCTTCCGGTGCGTATATGCTCTTGTATCCGGAGGATTCGATCACCATCTTCAGGGTGTCCTCGTCCACATTGGTGTTCGCCGGCAGCCTTGCGCCGATGTCCCTGAACGCGATTATCTCACCGATCTTCGGCTGCACCATTGAAACATAGTGGTGCATGGTCCATATCATGTGGGAAGCGAACCCGGCAATCGTCTTCTTGTCGTTGGTGGGTATCGGGTGTCCCCCTACGATGCCGGCCTTTTCATCTGTCAGCGGCTTAAGCA
>JAKQBQ010000012.1 GCA_029574055.1 Methanobacteriota archaeon | reverse complement strand
GACGACAGGCCGGTGGAGAGGATGTCCACTTCCATCATCCCGATGGACGATGCCCTGGTAATGGTATCGGTGGACATCATCGACAGGCCGTTCGCGGAGATAGACTGCCCCGACCAGCTTTACCGCCACTTCCTGCGGAGCTTCGCAATGTCCTCGGGGATAACTCTGCACGTGGTGCAGATAAGGGGCTTCGACGACCACCACTTAGTGGAAGCTACCTTCAAGGCCCTCGGCACGGCGCTGAAGAACGCCGTCTCGCCCAGGAAGACGGAGCTCAGCACCAAGGACAAGCCGAAGGTGAAGTGAATGCTTACCAAGAGGATCATCCCCTGCCTTGATGTGAAGGACGGGAAGGTCGTCAAAGGCGTCAATTTCGTCGGGCTGAAGGATCTGGGATCCCCTCCGGACATGGCGGAGGATTACAGCAACCAGGGAGCGGACGAGATAGCGTTCCTTGACATAGCGGCTTCTTTGGAATCCAGGCAGACCACCCTCGGCCTCGTCTCCGAGACAGCCGGAAGGATATTCGTCCCGCTGACGGTGGGAGGAGGGATAAGGAGCGCCGACGAGATGCGCGACGCCCTCAATGCCGGCGCAGACAAAGTGTCGGTGAATTCGGCCGCGGTCATGAACCCGGAGATGATATCGGAATCTGCCGAGAGGTTCGGAAGCCAGTGTGTTGTCGTTGCGATCGACGCAAAAAGGATCGGCGGCCGCTGGGAGGTGCTCTCGCACGGCGGAACGAAGCCGACCGGCCTCGATGCCGTGGAATGGGCGAAGAAGGTTGAAGACCTTGGAGCGGGGGAGATACTCCTCACCTCCATGGATGCCGACGGCGTGAAGAACGGATACGACATCCCTTTGAACAATGCAGTGGCGGATGAAGTGAACATACCGGTGATAGCCTCCGGAGGATGCGGGAAGGTGGAGGACTTCTACGAGGTCTTCACCCAAACGAACGTCTCTGCTGCGCTTGCCGCGTCTGTGTTCCATTACAAACAGTTCACCGTGGAAGAAGTGAAAGAATACCTAAGAGATAAAGGAGTTCCGGTCAGATGACCCCATTGAAATACGACAAGGACGGGCTGATACCCGCAGTCATCCAGAACGCTCTGACAAACGAAGTGCTGATGGTGGCGTGGATGAACGAAGAAGCCTTCAACCTCACCAAGAGCACCGGCTATACGCACTTTTGGTCAAGGAGCAGGCAGAAGCTCTGGAAGAAAGGAGAGGAATCCGGGCATGTCCAGAAGGTCGTCTCGATACAGCTGGACTGCGATGCGGATACGCTGCTGATAAGAGTGGAACAGGTGGGCCCCGCATGCCACACCTTCAAACCCACATGCTTCAACGAATTGATACACGGCTCCACCGACGGGACCATGGATATCATCCCCGATCTCGACAGGATCCTGACGGACAGGCTTGAGAATCCGAAGGAGGGGAGCTACACCTGCCTCTTGTATTCGGATGAGAACAAGATGTGCAAGAAGATCATCGAGGAGGCCGGGGAATTCGTGCTATCCATTAAAGATAAGAACGAGGACGAGATGGCATGGGAGCTTGCGGACCTGATATACCACGTCATGGCCGCTGTCAAAAAGACCGGCCTTCCCGTGGAAAAGGTATACGAAAAACTTGCGGAGAGGAGAAAATGAGGATCGACCTTCACACCCACACCATATTCAGCGACGGGGATCTCATCCCGTCGGAGCTCGTGCGCCGCGCCATGGAGTTGGGGCACACAGCTATCGCGCTTACCGACCACGTGGATATAACGAACTTAGAGTTCGTTGTCCCGAATTTGGTCAAAGCGGTCGAGCTGAGCAGCGATTACATAACGGTCATACCGGGAGTGGAGCTCACTCACGTCCCCCCGTCGAAAATAGATGCGTTGGCGAAAAAAGCAAGAAAACTCGGCGCGGAGATCGTCGTAGTGCACGGGGAGACAGTGACAGAACCGGTCGCTCCCGGTACAAATCTGAAAAGCGTGATGTCCGCCGATGTGGACATACTTGCCCACCCCGGCCTGATCACTCTTGAGGAAGCGGAGCTTGCCGCCAAGAACGGTGTTGCGCTGGAGATCACCGGACGCTCGGGGCACAACATAACCAACGGGCATGTGGCGGTCATGGCTCGGAAGGCTAGCGCGAAGATGGTGGTCAATTCCGATGCCCACGCCGTCGGCAACCTGATGGATGAGAAGAGGGCTGAGATCGTTGCGAGGGGCACAGGGCTTACAGACAGCGAGATAAAACTGGCGCTCAACGATACTCCGTACAATATGATCAAGCACCTGCTTAAGTAAGCACGTAAAACCATTTAAGGATCATCGCCTGGGTCTTCGGACTCCAGGTCTTTTCTCAATTCCTCGATGATCTCCCTGAGATAGAATTCCCTGCCTTCGTCGGGGCACTCTTCGTATTCCTTCAGGAGCATTGCGTACAGCTCCCTTTTCGACAATGCTTGTGTCTCTTTTTCCTCTGCCAAGCACCCACTCTCGCATGCGTATGCCTCCCATATCTCAAAAACCCTTCCTGTCTCCGTCGGTTCGGAAAGCGATGTGGGAACATCGCCCTTTTATATCCTTATAAGAATCCCCGGAATATGCCAAGAATAGCTATCATCGGAGGCACGGGCATATACGATCCCGATTCCTTTGAGACTATCGAGACCGTCTTCCCTGACACGCCTTACGGCAAGCCTTCCGACGAGATCGTGATCGGCAGGATCGCCGGCGTTGAGGTGGCGTTCCTGATGCGCCACGGAAGGTCGCACCCGCACCCCCCATCGGGAGTCCCGTACAGGGCGAACATGTGGGCGCTGAAGGAGATCGGGTGCGAATATGTGATCTCCGCATGCGCGGTGGGCTCCCTTCAGCCGGAATATGCGCCGGGGGACCTGGTCCTGCCTACGCAGTTCATAGACCACACGAAGAAAAGGGACTATACGTTCTTTGACGATAGGATCGTCCACATATCGATGCCGGACCCGTTCTGCAGCTACTTGAATGATATTTTCGTTGAGACCGCAAAAGAAATGGGGATAACGCACCACCTCGGCGGGACGTATGTGTGCATAGAAGGACCGAGGTTCTCCACCAGAGCTGAGA
>JAKQBQ010000017.1 GCA_029574055.1 Methanobacteriota archaeon | reverse complement strand
CCTTTGCCAGCGCCATCTGGTACTTCCTTTCTTCAACGGAATCCGGAACGATCCTTGGATGCGATATGTAGCCCATGCTGAACCACATTCGGAGTATTATAATAAAAAGTTGTTTGGGGGGTGGCCGAAAGTGAAAGGCTTACTTGCAGCCGCCGCCGCAGGAGGAGCAGCCGCTGAAGTTGGGGTCGCGGATGGTCAGGCCGGTCCCGAAGTTGGGATCGTCTATGAACTCCACCACACAGCCCTCCAGCGCTTCCTGGGTGTCTTTGTCGTAGTAGATCTTGAAACCGGATGCGCTGTCGTCGACGATGTCTCCCTCTCCGATGCCTTCCTGGAATGACATTCCGAATTGGGGCCCGGAGCATGCGATCCCCGCGAGGTAGATCTTGATACCGTATCCTGTCTTCTGGTTCTTTACCAGAAGGTCGTTGATGAACTTCTCTGCATCAGCTGTTATGTGTACCATGAGTATCGCTCATGAATGGGCCACATGATATAAATAACCGATTAATAGGCTAAAGAATAAGTTGCTGCGCCGCCGTCATTCTTCCTTCGGGAACATCTCTGCATATTCTCTGAACGCGTATGATTGGGAGCGGGTCATCGCCATGTACGAACCGATCATCATGCTCTCGAGTATCTCGTCCTTTGTGGCTCCTGCCTGCGCAGCATGGTGCATCTGCACCCTGATGCAGTGCTGCCCGCATATGGCGGACGCGGCGGCCACCGCTGCGAGGTATCTTGTCTTCCGGTCGAGTTCCCCTTTCCCTTCAAGTATGGCCTTTCCGAGGTTGGCGGCGGGTATGAACAAGTCTGGGCGCTCAGAGAGTATCTGATTCACGACAGGTATGAAACCGTATTCTCTTTCGATGGATCTCAGTATCTTCTCGGTTATTTCCCGTTCTTTAGGATCTTCCTGCATGGGGGCTCCATCGCTTTTCGGTTTTAACATATTTTGTCTCGATTTTAGGGATCGGGTTAGATCATCAATTACTTCTTGATCCGGCATTCAATCTTTCAAACAGCCGAGGGGTATGACGTAGACGCCGTCTTTGCGGCGGTATGCATGCTCGGTCGCAGTGATGACCGCCAAGAAAGAAGGTTCACGCATTTCATCAAGATCCACTTTGTTCTTTAGTTTTATCAGGTTCTCAGCCGCTTTGTCTATCTCCCTCGATCCCATCTTTATCTCGATCGCGCCCCACCGCCCGTCAAACAGATGCACGATCGCATCTGCTTCCAGGCCGCTCACGTCGCAGAAATGATACACTTCGCCCTCGTTCGCCTGTGCGTATACTCTGAGGTCGCGTATGCAAAGCGATTCGAACAGCAGGCCGAAGGTTTTGAAGTCCTTCAATAATCCTTCGGGGGAGACTCTGAGGGCGACGGCCGCTATGGAAGGATCGACGAAATGGCGCTTGGGAGATGTTCTCAAAGCGGTCTTGGAACGCATGTCCGGGCTCCATGCGGGCAGGTCTTCTATAACGAATATGCGTTCCAATGCCTTCACATACGACGCGGCTGTTTTGTCTGAGGCGAATTCTTCAGTGCCGTTTTCTGCAATATCGGCTCTGATAGTTTTCATATCGGCCATGGTCGACACGTTCCGTGCAATTGAGCGCATCAGTTTGCCGGCCCGCACAGGATCTCGCTCCACGTCATCCACTTTGGATATGTCGCTGTTCACAACAGAGCTCACGTAGTCGCGCGCGTGGCGCAGGGCAAGTTCCTTTTCACTGCCGATCGACGCGGGCCATCCGCCTCTGGCAAGTGCGAATGCTATGTCCTCGATGGAAAGCGATGATACCCCGCTCACATCGCCTCCGTTGAAAAGCGACCTCAATGAGACGCTGCCGTTGGACTCCAGCGATTCGAACAGAGTCATCGGCCGCATAAGTATCCTGGCTATGCGCCCGGTCCCCGTGTGCAATTTTTCCTCATCTTTCTTTTTAGGTAAAGTCGAACCGGTCAATATGAAGTGCCCCGGCCCTCCCCGCTGATCGACGGCGAAACGAACTCCGTTCCAGAGCTTAGGGGCCTTCTGCCACTCATCTATCAGGCGCGGCGTCTCTCCTTTCAACAGGTCGGCGGGCTTCGTATCCAGGATGTGCATGTAGTAATCTTCTTTTTCGATGTCTTCCAAGTAGAGGGTGCTGGCGGCATGTTTCTCGGCGGTACGGGTCTTTCCGCACCACTTAGGACCTTCTATCAATATGGCTCCGGAATATTTGAGAGCCATTTCTACCTCTTTGTCGATTATTCTGTTCAGATATTCCTGCTTCACAGTTGCGTAATCAGTTATATTTATATAAGTTGTTGGATGCAATTCCGTACTTTTAGATACTTTCACTCCGTACTTTTAGATACTTTCGTTCCGTACTTTTTGCAAAAGGTTTATTGATGCTGGCTTATTTGTGATAGCAATGGTTTCATGACGAAAAATAAACGATGGATACCTTGATTCTGATCTGTTTTTTGGCGATTGCAACAGCGTGTTACTTTTTACGAAAGACACGGGGCCGACTGCTCACAGGTATATCCTGTCAAAAAAGGCACATCATTCCACTTTCGCAGTCTTACAGAACATCAAAGACTACGATTTCCGGAAAGCCGCTCTTTTAACTAACTGTATAACTGTAATTATCTGATTAAATATCGGGCGTGCGCAGGTAGTCTTCCCATACGATATTATCGTTGGGAGTTAAAAAAATGGAAACAGAAGAAATTGCAAGGCACGCCGAACCCGGCGAAAGCGTTTGCGCAGACAGGAAAGAGATCGGAACGGAAGAGATGCTGAGGTCCATCTTCAAGGAGATCGGAAGGCAGTATGGTTTTGATAAAGTGGAGGCGGAGTTCGTCGCATTCAAAGAATTCAAGGTCAGGTGGCAGAGGAGCTACAAGTGGGCGGACTTCAAAGTGAGCGATTACCTCGCGGACGCGCCTCCGGAGGTCATCGAAGGATTGTGCAATTCCCTATTCGCAAAGATCACCGGGGACGATGAGGGATATTCGGAGGCCATGTGCAAATGGATAACCGCGCCGGAATTCTCTGAGTACAAGCAGCCCGTCTATCTGAAGAGGAGCAGGAACCTCACAAGGTCGTCCAAGGGAGAGTTCAAGGATCTGGCTGCCGCGTACGAAAGGCTTGCGGAATCGGGATTGGTGGTGAGGGATCCCTCCATCCACATAACATGGACGAAGGAATCCAACATACGGAAGATAGGGCACTGCTCCGTGCTGATGAAGGTAGTCACAATATCAAGCGTCCTCGACGCGGACATGATACCGGACTTCGTTTTGGATTACTGCCTGTATCATGAGCTGTGCCATCTCATGATGGGATTCGACCCGACTGCGAAGATGCACGGGGAGGAGTTCTCCAAGCTGGAATCGAAGTATCCGAGGAGGGACGAGGCGAAGGACTGGCTGAAGAAACTTTGTTTGTATCTGTGAGCGAAAGCTCACATATTTTTTTATTTCAGACAGATGATGCGATAATAACCGTTATAGAGTGTTTTTTCATTATGCCGTATATGAGTGCGGCAAATGCCAAACAGGATCTCACTTTCGAGGAGCTTCGCGAGGTAGTTGCACCCATCGCAAAGAAATACGGGGCAGGCAACATATATCTGTTCGGTTCGAGGGCCCGCGGCGACCACTCCGAGGACAGCGACTACGATTTCTACGTGAACAGCGGGCAGATAAGGGGGTTGAAACTCTGCGGGCTGATCAGGGAGCTGGAAGAGGCGCTTGGATGCGGAGTCGATGTCATAACGGATGGGGCGAAGGTCAGAAGCGGATTCCTGCAAGAGATATCCTATGAAAGAAGGCTGATCTACGAATCGTGATGTTGTCTCTTTTAGGCAAGGTTGGAACGATCGAGCCTGCGTCTATTCCCGCAGGTGTCTCCCGGCGCTAACACACTTTTTCATTGCCCGATGATGACACCGGTCTCGAAGCACTGACTTACGCCGGGAGTATGTGTCGGACCCTGCGTTGGCTTCCGGTCACTGCGCGATGACGCATCGCTGCTACCGCAAGAGCCCCTTTTCAGGGACAGGGTCTCTGTGAGCCGCAGCATGCACATGGCAATCACGCGTCATGCCCCTACGCCGCAGCGGCATCATCGGATAGGGGTGCAACGTTCTTAAATGCGCGCAAGGGGGATACTGTTTTTGTTCGGGGGGTCATTCAAAGAATTGTATGGTCGTGATCATAAATTTCATGGAGGGTATTCGTCGGCCGCGGGAAGAGGCGGGAAGCATGCTCCCCTCCTTCGGCAGGGGGGCGGCTCCGCCGGGAGAGGCCGGCTGACGCCGGCGCACCCCAGCTTTGGAACGGAACAGAGCCGATAATGCCAAATATTCGACAATGAACGTATTATAATGTATAAAATTGACTTATATCAAAAAAACGTCTGTTTATTGTCGAAATACTACGAAAATCGTGAAAAAAGTGTGAAATTGTACTGATAACGTTATGATATATACGGCTTTCGTATAACGTCCAAAGTCGATATGGTTAGCTTTATTTAACAGGACGATACTCACATGTTCAGAACATCGGTGATGTTCTTTGGATAAGAGGGAGAACAAATGACTCCAGAGAATTCGAAAGGACAGTTTCCGCCATCGGACGAGTATAGGAAGAACACGTTCATAAAGAGCGCTGAGGAATACAACAAGCTATATGAGGAATCGATAAAGGATCCTGTTGCGTACTGGGTGAAGCAGGCGGAGAACCTTGATTGGTTCTCCAAGGGTTGGAAGGAAGCTTTCACGTGGGACAAGGAAGAGAACAAATTCACATGGTTCAAGGGCGGCAAGATCAACGCATCCTACAACTGCCTCGACAGGCATGTGAAGAACGGGAAGAAGAACGTCGCCGCCATAATTTTCCAAGGCGAGAACGACGACGACGTAAGGGTGATAACTTACGGCCGCCTGCTTTACGAAGTGGAGAGGTTCGCCAACGTCCTCAAAGGCATGGGCGTGAGGAAGGGGGACAGGGTCTCCGTATATCTGCCCATGATACCCGAGCTGCCCATAACCCTGCTCGCATGCGCGAGGATCGGAGCGATACACAGCGTTGTTTTCGCGGCCTTCGGCGCCGATTCCGTTTACAACCGCGTGGTGGACTGCACTCCGAAAGTGATCGTCACATCCGACGGGAGCTACCACGGCGGGAAGACCATCAACATGAAGGCGAAGGTGGACGAGATACTCGAGAAGGATACATCCATCGAACACGTGATCGTCGTCAAGCGTACAGGCATCGAGACCAAGATGAAGGCCGAGAGGGACGTATGGTGGCATGAGGAGATCGCCGACGTGCCCCTCAACTGCGACCCGGTGCCCATGGACGCCGAGGACCCGCTGTTCATACTGTACACCAGCGGGACCACCGGGAAGCCGAAAGGCCTGATGCACACCACCGGCGGTTATCTGCTGGGGGCTTACACCTCCTTCAAATACATATTCAACTACCAGCCGGGACAGATATTCTGGTGCACGGCGGACATCGGATGGATCACCGGGCACACTTACACAGTGTACGGCCCGCTGGCCTTCGGCGGCACGGCGCTGATGTTCGAGGGTGTTCCCACATACCCCGGAAAAGACAGGTACTGGCAGGTGGCCGAGAAGTGGGGAGTGGACATATTCTACACCGCGCCGACAGCCATCAGGACCATAAGGCAAAGCGGGGACGAGTGGATACAGAAACACGACCTTTCGACGCTGAAGATGCTCGGGAGCGTCGGCGAGCCCATCGACCCGGATGTCTGGAGATGGTACCACCGCGTGATAGGGGGAGGAAGATGCCCATTTCGGATACGTGGTGGCAGACCGAGACCGGAAGCCACATGATAGCGCCTATGCCGGGAGCCTTCGACCTGAAGCCCGGATCGGCCATGAAACCGCTGTTCGGGATACAGCCGGCCATCTACAACGAGGATAAGAAGAGATGCGCCGTGGGCGAAAGCGGCAGCCTCTACATCGAGAGCCCGCCGCCTTCCTTTGCGAGGACCATATGGAACGACCACAAGAAATTCGTGGAGACCTATTGGACAGCCTTCCCCGGCCACTATCTCACCGGCGACGGCGCAAGGATCGATGAGGACGGGGATTACTGGCTGCTTGGACGTATAGATGATGTCATAAGCGTTGCGGGGCACAGGCTGGGAGCGGCGGAGATAGAGGCCGCTCTTATTTCGCACCCTGCCGTAGCGGAGGCTGCGGTGGTCCCCATACCGGACGACATCAAAGGAGAGGCGATCTACGCATACGTCACCGTAAAGGACGGGTTCCAGGGAACGGACGACCTGAAGAAGCAGCTGATCAACCACGTGCGCACCA
>JAKQBQ010000004.1 GCA_029574055.1 Methanobacteriota archaeon | reverse complement strand
TAGATTCAGAGCTCATCCCTATTATCTGCCCCACGTACCTGAGGGTCTCCCTCGGCGTAAGGTATGGGTAGAACTCCGGCGTTTCGACAACGGTCCCGACGTTCGTCAGAGCCTTTTTCGGATCCTTCGTGACGTCTATTCCGTTAATGTACGCCTCCCCCGATGTCGCGTTGATAAGATGTGTCAGAATTTTGAGTGTGGTGCTTTTTCCGGCACCGTTGGGCCCGAGGAATCCCGTGAAGCTGTTCTTTCTAACGGAAAGATTCAGATCGTCCACGGCGACGAATGTCCCATACTCTTTCCGCAGCCCCACTATTTCGATGGGATTTTCGGATGTCATACATATCCTCATTGGTTTTTCGTATTTGAATATGTTGATTGTTGACAAATCAACATATTTAATCCCTCTTATTCATCTTCCTTTTTGTCCCTCGTTTGATGGTCTTCGCCATCTGATACGACTGGACCAAGATGACCTCGGGAGTGTAATCCAAGAAGTTATAGAATGAAGTAAGGCCGGTGAGTGCTCTTCTTGGAAAGTCCTTTTCTGCTCCCCGTACAAAATTGTTCCCTTTCAGGATGTTGTTCAGGAACCCTTCGACATCGTCCGCCTTAGATACCGCTACGACAGACCCCAGATCCTCTGCGATGTGCCCGTCGCTTCCCCCGGTTATACCCAAACCGTGTTTTTTGAATGACCTTACCGCCTCGATGTTATCCTCGCGGGTCATCCCGCCGCAGATCACCTCGTACGCATCCAGCCTGCGGACCGTCTCCTCGGGGATGTAGCCCTTCCTATTGCATATCTCGATGCCTTTGTTCGATCCAAGGTATCCCATGGGGTGTGCGCCGGATACTACGCAGTTCTGCCCTTCGAGCATATCAAGGAGCTTCTCTGTCGGGCAGTCCTTAAGAGCAAGCCATGGGCACGGTTGGAGCCTCGGGCGGATATTCTCCTGCCAGAAGTCCCGGAGGTCGTTCATCTCATAGAAATATGTGAGGATATGGGGGCCGTCGCTCGTGCTCACTTCCATTCCGGGAATGATGAACGCCGTCTCTTTTTTTATGTCGATGGATTCGAGCGATGTTATCAGGTTGTGATCGGTGACCGCCATCCCTACGTTCCTCGATCCTGCTATTCTCAAAAGCCTCTTTATGCTGCTGTAAGAATCGGAACAGTCCGTATGGATGTGCATATCCGCACAATGATATCCGGATTCCGAAATGCATTCCCAATCGGGATTCTCGAATTTTATCCTCGGCCCGCCGGCCTCCCTTACCTCAGGCATAGCGAGCGCCACATCTCCTCCGAACGAGACAATATCTCGGCCTCATCGATGGTATTGATCCTTCCGTCCTCCATCACTATGTCTCCCTGGCATATCACAGTCTTCACGTTAGAGGATGATCCTGAATAAACGATGTTGGATATCATGTTCTCGGGAAGAAGCGGCCTGATGTTCGGAGAACCTCCGTTCAAGATCACTATATCTGCGTACTTGCCCGCTTCGATGGACCCGAGGGAGCTTTGCATCCCTATCGCCTTTGCCGCGTTCACGGTTGCAAAATCCAAAAGCTCCTGCGCCTTCGCGACCGTGGGATCCCACCTGCTGGATTTTTGAAGCAGTCCAAGGGTCTTCATCTCCGCCATCATGTCCAAGCTGTTGTTGGTGGTGCTCCCGTCTGTTCCGATGGTGGTGTTCACCCCGTACTCTATGAACTCCGGTATCGGCGCCACACCCCCGGTAGCAAGCTTCATGTTGGATGTGGGGCAGGTAGAGATCGACATTCCCGCCCTGCCCATGGCTCTGACCTCATTCAGCGTCAGCCATGCGGAGTGGGCTGCGATGGACCTCTCCCCGAAAATGCCGACGTCGTTAAGCCATTCCGCGGGCCGCTTGCCGGTCTTCTTCCTGTGTTCGTTGACCTCTCCCCTTGTCTCGGAAAGGTGGAAGGTCAGAGGTATCTTCTTCTCATCGGAGAATTCCTTGGCTCCTCTGCATGTCTCTTCGCCGCAGACGTACACCCCCTGCAGCCCGACCCCGGGCATTATCTTTCTTTTTTCTTTGAAACTGTCGTAGAACCTTTTGCAGTTCTGAAGAGGGTTTCCCTTCTGGGTCGTCATCTCCTCGTCGAGAACACACCAGCACAGCACGCCTCTTATCCCGGCTTCCATGGCCGCCTTCGCGATCACATCCTCCGAATAGTAAAGGTCCACGAACGTGGTGGTGCCGCTTCGCATCATCTCCGCGCATCCTATCTTCGTGCCGATGTCCAGATCCTTGTCTGTCCTGTCGGAATCGATCTTGAACACTTTGTCCAGGAATTCCGGGAAGGGGATGTCGTCCACAACGCCCTTCATAACGGACATCGCGACGTGGGTGTGGGTGTTGATCAGCCCGGGCATCACCACATCTCCGGATGCCTTGATCTCTTTGTCTGCGGAGCCTTTGTATTCTCCGCCGACGGATACTATCCTTTCCCCGTCGATGACCACATCGCCCCTGAGTATCCTCCTCTGCGGATCCTGTGTGATGACCCATGCGTCCCTGATGGCTGTGATCATGCCACCGGATTTTCATCTACTGTAATAACCGTTTCGCAGTGGAAAAGATGGATATAGCGTTAATGCCCTATCAGATGCATGGTGTTCCGTATAACATTCCTTGGGACAGGCGGAGGGAGGCACACCGCCATGTATCAGACCCGCAGCACAGGGGGGATGCTTGTGGAGCACGGGGACGGAAAGCACCTGCATATAGATCCCGGGCCGGGTGCGGTCACCCAAATGAAGAAGATACATTACGACCTTACGCTGACGGATTCTTTGATCGTATCCCATGCGCACCCCGACCACTATTCGGATGCGGAGACTGTCATCGAGGGAATAACAAGAGGGGGGTGGGAGAAAAGAGGACACCTTTACGGCAGCCCGAGCGTCATCAACGGAGAAGGGAAGCTCGGGCCGTGCATCTCGAAATACCACCAGGGGGTCATAAAGAACATCACCGTGATCAGGCCGGGGGATGTCCTGGACATAGACGGCCTGAAGACCGAAGTAAGCAAGACGACGCACAGCGACCCCACGAATGTCGGCTTCAGGTTCGACACCGGCAACGGGATAGTGTCCTACGTAAGCGATACCGGCTATTCCGATGAGATCGCCCATCTGTACGAGGGGAGCCGCGTGCTGATACTTCCGGTCACGACCCCCGACGATGTTCGGATACCCTACCATCTGTGCGCCAAGGATGCGATCCCATTCATTAATATCGTAAGGCCGGAGCTGGCGGTATTCATCCACCTCGGGATACTGATGATCAGAAGGGATCCCAACAAACAAGCTCTTGAGGCAGAGAAGAACACCGGCATAAGAACGATCGCGGCGAGGGACCTTGATATTCTGGATGTAGGGAAAAACATCTCGATCGCTGCAGCGGAGACGTACGACGACGAGTGGATCCCCGACAGCTCCCCCTGATCCTCGTTCCGCCGGATAATGCTTAAATCCTCGACGCGTATTTTTGGCAATGAGTTTGGAGTCAGAGGTGTTGGGGAAGATCAAACCTACGGCAGAGGAGGTCAGAACGATCGATGATGCCGCGAACGCTTTGAAAAGATCGGTGGAGGACCATATCAAAGAGCGGGGGGTCAACGTGGAGGTCCGCTTTGTGGGGTCGTACGCCAAAGGCACTTATCTGTCGGACCCGGACATCGACCTGTTCCTTCTTTTCCCCGAATCGGCGCCTTTGAAAGAGCTCGAGACCGTCGGCCTTTCCATCGGAGAGGCAATAGTGAAAGGGGAGAGAGTATACTCGGAGCACCCCTACACCCGCGGCGTGTACAAGGGTGTGGATGTGGATCTGGTCCCAAGCTATTCGCTGAAGAGCGCGGATAAAATGAGGACGGCGGTGGACAGGACGCCTTTCCATACAGAATACATTCTTAACAACCTAAAAGAAGGGCAGAAAGACGAGGTCAGACTCCTCAAGAAGTTCATGAAAGGTATCGGCGTATACGGCGCGGAACCAAACACGAGAGGATTCTCCGGATACCTCTGCGAGCTGCTGGTACTCCATTACGGCAGCTTCCGCAGGGTGCTCGAGGGCGCCACCGAATGGAAAGAGGGCACCATGATCTGCATCGACAAGAGAGGGCAGCCGATAATGGGTCCGCTGGTGGTATGCGATCCCGTGGATCTGAAGAGGAATGTGGCATCCGCCGTCCATATTGATACCATGTCCCTTTTCGTGGTTGCGGCAAAAGCGTACTTGTCTTCACCTTCGGAGAAGTTCTTCTTCCCGGCAGACAGGACGCCTCTTCCGAAGAACGAGCTGCAAAAGATATCCGACCGCAACGGCTCAAGGCTGGTGACCGTGGTCTTCGACCGGCCGGACGTGATAGTGGAGAACCTTTATTCCCAGCTTTGGAAGACGCGCTATGCCCTCACCAGGAAGCTCAACGATTTCGACTACAATGTCCTTAAGGCCGTCCACGAGATATACGACAAGAAGCTGGAGATAGTCTTCGAGCTTGAGCGCGATGTCCTTTCCAAGACCTATAAGCACGCAGGGCCCCCCGTGTGGGTGAAAGCCGCCGACTCGTTCCTATCCAAATGGAAGAATAACATCTACGGCCCGCCGTTCATAGAGGACGGGTGCTGGACCGTCATTGCGGAGAGAATGTACTTCACAGCCAGCGAGATGCTTGCCGATGAGGCTGCGGTGTCGGGGATCGGAAGGGAGATAGACCCGCGCAACATGAAGATAAGGGATCATGAAACATCCCTGAACGAAACGAACCCGCTGCTGCTCACGGAACTTCTTGATCCGAAGAACAGCTGGGAGATCTGATCCTTACGGCGCCGGCGGGGCCATGAAGGGCGCATTGATGAACACAATGCACATGCCGAGACCGAGCATCAGGAAGAGCAGGTAATTCATGAGCATGCTCTTCATATCGAGGAGGTCGACGCGGAACCCAAGGAGCATGAGGAGTTTCTTCATGACCAGGACGATCACGAATGCAAGAGCTGTCGCCGCAGCCCATCCGTATTCATGCAGACTGTACAGCCCGGCGCCCACGATACCTGTGATTATGGCCAAAGCAGTTATGACGAACAGTACCTTCGTACCATAGATATCTTTGAGAATGTATTCGCGCTCATCGAAATCCGAGGGGACGAATTCGTATTCTTCCGCCTTCTCTTCGACGATGCGCCTTTTCTTCTTCGCCATGGTGTCACACATTCATATTAACAATATAAAACTTTACAACGCGTCAGGAGAAAAATCCACTTTCGGCCAATTCGGTGACCTCCCCCAATTTTGTTTATATACTCAAAAAAAGCTTGAGAATCTGAGGTATAACAATGACCGCAAAAACCCTAGAAGACATACCAGGAGTAGGACCAGCCATAGCAGAAAAACTCCGTGAAGGTGGGTACACAGATCTAATGGTCATTGCCGTAGCTTCACCGAAAGACCTTGCAGAGACCTGCGAGATCGGTGAGAAGAAAGCAATGGACATAATCGAAGGTGCGAAACTCTGTGCCGATATCGGCGGATTCGAGACCGGAGATGCAATACTTGAACGCCGCAAGGCGGTGACCAAGCTCACGACAGGGTCGAAAGCCTTCGACGAGCTGCTGAACGGCGGATTGGAGAGCCAAGCCATAGTGGAGTTCTTCGGAGAGTTCGGAAGCTGCAAGACGCAGGTCTGCTTCCAGCTTGCCGTCAACGCCACGATGCCGGAGGAGAAGGGAGGATTGGACTCCGATGTGATCATGATCGACACGGAGAACACCTTCAGGCCCGAGAGGATCATCCAAATGTCGAACTATCTCGGCCTCGACCCCGACCACGTACTGAGCAGGATACACGTAGCGAGGGCGTTCAACTCCC
>JAKQBQ010000190.1 GCA_029574055.1 Methanobacteriota archaeon | reverse complement strand
ATTCTTCTTCCTTCCCCTCAAGGTGGTTCAGCACCGGCCCTATTAGAGCATAGGTGTCCACTCCCCTCTCGGTAAGCTGCCTTAACGCCTCCAACCTTTTTTCCGGAAGAGGGGCGCCCGGCTCGGTGATCTTCGAGAACTTCTCATCGATCCCCGTTAACGTTATCCCCACCTCTCCCCTCATGGATGAGATCAGGTCGATATCCCTTAGGACAAGATCCGATTTTGTGTGCAGATGGATGCGGAAATCCCTTTCTTTAAGGATCACAAGGCACCTCTGGGTCAATCTGAATCTCTTCTCCGCATATTGGTATGGGTCGGTCACCGTCCCTATGCCGATGGTCCCCTCAAGACCCGATAATTCTTTCGAAAGCCTGTCCGGTATATTGGATCTCACCTTCACCACCCTCCAGTCCTTCCAGTCTGTGTGGAGGACCTCCGGCGCATAGCAGTAGATGCAGCCGTGCTCGCACCCGCCGTAGGGGTTGAGGGCGTAATCTATTCCCGGAAGGCCGGATGGAGAGAGAGCCCTTTTCGCTTCCGTTATCCTGTAAAACCCGTCCCACTCGGCGGCGTCTTCGAATTCGATGAGATCAGTAATAGTCCTCGATCCTCCTTTGGGTGAGATAATCCTTCAGGATCCCCGAGTTCCCGATCCAAGTATCGCGCTTTATGTCCATGACGCCGTCCACATGACCCAGCGCTTTATCTAATGTATCGAATTTGAACGGCTTGGTCTTGAGCGCCGCCCTTACATTCTCCCTTACATTCCACACACCCACAGGCATGACGTATCCGGGATGGGCCTCCCTCATTATCACAACGCCGGCTGTCCTGCGTTCTTCGAGAAGGAGCTCGTTCACAGCCATCCTCGCAGCGTAATAGCAGCCGCCGATCTGCGCATAATCCGATCTGCCCTCGTAGAACTCGTGATCGGAGATGATGTCTATCGTTTTCCCGGTGGGGTTCCAAGTGGTATTGGGATACCACGCCTCTATCAGCTCGTACCTCCAAGAGCACGGCATCATCAGGATGCACCACCTGTTGTCCAGCTGCTCCCACTGGTATATCCTGAATTCATCTATGGTCTGGTTGTATTTCGTTGTCTTTAGGAGATCTTTCCCCACAATGTCGTCTACCGCTGTGATGCTCCATCTTGTAGGTACGAAACGCCTTCTCTTCTCAACCCCCATTGTTCCCACGGAGAAAGCCTTCTGTATCTCGGATATGAGGGTGCCGTTCTTGTACGCGTTGATCACGGCGCCGGTGGCGTTGAGATCGATATCATAGAAGTTCTTCTCAAGGTTCCTTTCAAACCTGCCGTTCCCGATGACCATGTCATCCATCCTTGCCGAGGGGCCGAAGGGCTGGACCTCGTCATCCAGGATCACCCGCCCTCTCGGCTTCTGCCTGAAGCTCGCTTCAACCTCAAGCGGCCTTTCCGTAAGTGCCAGCTCCTGAACGTTGTCCACTATCCTGCCTGCCGCTTTGAAGTCCTTCGCGTCTATCCTGTACTTCCCCCTGACCAGCCTGAACCTCATGTCCACTATTTCATCAATGGACTTTCCGACCCACATCTCAGGTTTGTCCATGATAGAAGTGTCGCCGAATTCCGGGGGAAGGAGGGGGCCGATATCCACCTTCGGATACCCATACCTGCCAACGAACACTGCGGGGGGGCTGCATCCCGCCAGGTCTTTCATGTCCAGCAGCGGCATCGTCTTTTGCTGGGAGTAGAATTTTATCATCAGGGGGCAGCGGTCCTTTCCGCAGAGCCTTCTGGAGCCTTTGCAGATTGAGCAAAGCCCGGATCTGACCGGGGACTGGTTGATCTCCACCATCTTATCGAAGAACTCCGTGCCTGACATTATGGTGGGTGTATGGGGTTCAGAGAGAAAAAGCTTATAGGGTATAAGGTGAGCAAGAGACAACTGGTCGAAACCGGTGCAAGGGGTTGTCTCCTGCTATGATGCGCACATTATTGTTTGAATATTTGAAACATTGTAAAAAATGACATAATGTTGCCTCAGAAGGTAATACAACTCCATAATTCACTCGGCAAGGTTATTAATCTGACACCGCGGTTATTCTTTTCGGTGATACGACGGGGGACAATATGAAGATCAAGGTCATGAAAGACGGCCCGTACATGGTGTACGGAGTGCCCTTGAAGGAGGAAGTGATCAAGAACGACGCCATGGGCAAAGCGGACAAGTGGGTGGAGACAAAGAAGCACTTCCCGGATGACATATATCTATTGTGCAGGTGCGGGAAATCAACGAATAAACCTTTCTGCACAGACAGCCACGCGGGGTTCGACGGCACCGAGACCGCAAAAAGGAACAATTTTGACGATAATGCGAAGGTATACCCGGGAGGGCCGGGCATCGAGCTTCTTCAGGACCCCATCCTTTGCATAGGCGCAGGGTTCTGCCACGGGAGGAACAGGATCGAGCAGACCATCAAAAAGAATAAAACCCTCGACATCGCGCTCCAGCAGACCTACGACTGCGCCGGCGGGAGCTTGGTCCTCAAGGTCAACGGGGTGAAGCAGGAGCCGAAGCTCGAGAAAAGCATCTCTGCCATGTCCATACCGGGAAAGGTGGGCCCCATATTGGTGAAGGGAGGCATACCCGTGATATCCGCTGACGATTTCACTTATGAGGTAAGGAACCGCGTTGCTTTGTGCGGCTGCGGGAAATCGAACAACAAGCCGTTCTGCGACGGG
>JAKQBQ010000187.1 GCA_029574055.1 Methanobacteriota archaeon | reverse complement strand
ATACCGCTGTACATCTCTACGATCCTGATACTTCTCAGCGGGGTCATGTCCGGAATCCTGAGAGGAGAGGGCGCCGTCAGGAAATCGATGTACATACAGGTGGCCGGGGCGGCGGCGAATGTCGTTCTGGATCCCATATTCATATACACTCTGGATATGGGGGTGGCAGGCGCCGCATGGGCCACCGTAGCGGCCTTTGCGATATCGATAATCATTGGGATATATTGGTACGTCCGGAAGAAGGACATGTTCCTGGTGCTCAGGATAAAGGATCTGAGATTCAACAGGACATATCAAAAAGAGATACTTGCCGTGGGGCTTCCGCAGTCGGCGGAGTTCTCTGTCATGAACATATTCAATGTGACATTCAACTTCTGCATCATCATGGTGGGGACCACCGATGCGATGGCGATATACACAGTGGCGTGGAGGATAGTATATCTCCTGATGATACCGGCAATGGCACTAGGGGGAGCGATAGTCTCCTCCTGCTCGGCGGAATTCGGCATGAAAAGGTACGACATGATAAGAAAAGCCTACCTTTTCTCGGTCAAAACATCGATACTCCTGCTCGCGGGGCTGTCTTTGATAATGGTATTGCTCGCCGGTCTGATAGCATCGGTGTTCACTCAGGCTCCGGATATGCAGTATCTCCATGACGATATGGTAATCCTGCTGTACATCTTCTCGCTGTTCGTCCCGATAATGTCGCTCGTCTTCGTCGGCTCGTCCTTGCTGCAGGCGCTCAACCGCTCGAAGGTGGCCCTGGTATCCTCTTTCATAAGGAACATAGTCTTGACGATACTCTTCGTAGCAGCTGCGTTCATCATAGGGACGCTGACATCGCTTTGGTGGGCAATGACTGTCAGCGAGATATTCGGAGGCATCCTTATGGGGTATTTGGCGTACATTGCGCTGAAGGATGTGGAAAAAAGAGCCGGCCGCACACTGTCCGCCTGACGGCTGGCGCCCAACATCTTTATTATCATTATCGGCAATCGGACTATTGTTTCAAATGTCTAAGATCTGCATCAACATCGCTTGGCCGTATGCGAACGGCGCGATCCATCTCGGTCACGTCGCAGGCTCCCTTCTCCCCCCAGACATATTCGGCAGGTACAACCGCCTGAAAGGGAACGAGGTGCTTGTGGTGGGAGGTTCGGATCAGCACGGGACGCCCATCACGGTCACAGCGGAGAAGGAGGGATCCACTCCCGCCGCGGTCGCAGACAGATATCATGCGATAAACAAGAAAGCGATCGAGGACCTTGATATCCAATATTCTTTGTTCAGCAAGACCCACGGGGACAATCATATAGAGGTTGTTCAGGATATTTTCATGGATCTCCTGAAAAAAGGTTATCTTTACGAGAAGAAGACCGACCAATATTATTGCCCGAAATGCCGGAAATTCCTTCCAGACAGATATGTGGAAGGGATATGCCCCAAGTGCGGGGCGAAGGACGTAAGGAGCGACCAATGCGACTGGTGCGGAACGACCTTCGAGCCCGGGGACCTCCTAAGTGCCAGATGCATACACTGCAGCAGCGACCCCGACGTAAGGCCGACGAATCATTTCTTCCTGAAACTGACGGCGTTCACAGAACAGCTGGTGAGTTTCGTGGACAGCAAAGACCATTGGAGATCCAACGTGAAAACTTTCACCGAGAACTGGCTGAAGGATGGGCTTGTGGACAGGGCGATAACGAGGGACATGTCATGGGGGGTCCCGGTCCCCCTTCCGGGATGGGAAGAGAAAGCGATATATGTCTGGTTCGAAGCTGTGATGGGATATCTCAGCACATCCATCGAGTACTCCAAAATGATCGGGAAGCCGGAACTCTGGGAAGAATATTGGAAGGGTCCCGATACAAAGCACTACTATTTCATCGGAAAGGACAATATTCCCTTCCACTCGATAATCTGGCCTGCCATACTGATGGGGGTAGGCGGCCTGAACCTCCCTTACGACATACCCGCGAACGAGTATCTGATGTTCAGAGGCGGAAAGCTTTCGAAGAGCCGCGGAGGCGCCATCGACATCCCATCCGTTCTGTCAAAATACGATGTTGACGCTGTGAGATATTATCTTTCCGTCAACATGCCGGACACCCACGATGCGGATTTCACCTGGGAGGATTTCCGGATCAAGGTCAACAACGAGCTCGTATAGGCATTGGGGAATTATTACCACAGGTGTCTGAGCTTCACCTACAGCAACTTCGGGAAGATACCGGGGCCCGATACAAAAGAAGGCGCGAAGGAGGTCCTCGATGCGGTATCGTCAGCGTTGGCGGAGTACGAAGAGTGCCTTTCGAAGTGCGATTTCAAAAAGGGGATAAAAGCTGTGATGGAGCTCGCCCGCTTCGGGAACAGGTATTTCGATTCCGTGAAGCCCTGGAGCTTGGTAAAAACAGACAAAGAGCAATGCGGCAGGGTGATGAGCAATAATCTGATCATAGTCAAAGCGCTTGCTGCGATGGCCTGGCCGTTCATGCCCCGCTCTTCCGATAAGATATGGGGGTTCCTCGGATACGAAGGAAGCATCGAAGACGAGGGGATCGCTGCGGTGGTCTCGGAGCTTCCTTCGGGAAGGGCCCTTCCGGAGCCGATACCCGTGTACAAAAAGGTTGAGATCGAGGCTGCCGAAGACAACGAAGAGAAAGAAACGAAAAAAGAGGCGGCGGCATCGAATACAGGTGAATATGCGGATTTCAGAAGCCTTGATCTGAGAATAGGAGAGGTGTTGAGCGCAGAGGACCACCCGGATGCGGAGAAGCTGTTCCTTTTGAAGGTGGACATCGGCGAAGAGGCGCCGAGACAGATAGTCGCGGGGCTCAAGGCCTTCTATTCGAAGGAGCAGATCGTCGGCAGGAAGATAATACTCGTATCGAATCTCAAGCCGGCAAAACTCAGAGGCATAATGTCCCAGGGCATGCTGCTCGCTGCCGATGACGAGGCGCTCGGAGGGACGTCGGTCCAGCTTCTGAGGCCGTCCAAAGATGTCCCCATAGGAACAAAAATGAACTCCGGCCTTGAAAATTCTTCATCAATGATCGAATATAAAGACTTCCAAAAGGTCAAGATGATCGTCTCCGGAGTCTCCGGGGGCAAGATACTTTGCAACAACATGAG
>JAKQBQ010000163.1 GCA_029574055.1 Methanobacteriota archaeon | reverse complement strand
CGGATATGATGCTGGCAAGGAGCGAAGGCAGCAATATGAGGTATTACAGCCTCTCTGCGCGCATATACAAGGAACGCAGACAATACTATGACATACTTGAAAGGGCAGGTAGAGAGGAAGGCGACATAACCGAATGGATAGAATGGTTCCTGAACTGTCTTAAGCATGCAATAGACGACAGTATGGAGATCATAAGATCCGTTTTGCATAAGGCGGAGTTCTGGAGAGTGAATTCTTCTGTGGTCATGAACGAGCGTCAGAACAAGATGGTGAACAAACTTCTGGAGGGATTCCGGGGCGACCTGACATCTTCAAAATGGGCAAAGATGAACAATTGCTCTCAAGATGCAGCCATCAACGACATCAAGGATCTGATCGCCAAAGGGATACTTCTCAAGGGTCCCGAGGGCGGCCGCAGCACCAGATATGTTTTGAACGTAAGAAAAGCAGAATTGCCGCAATCTGATCTCGACACCACGCCGTCAGCTTGAGACCGTGAAAAGCTCCGCCTTCACTGCGCCGTTGTCCACTTCCACCAATGCGTACATGCCGTCCTTTGCAGGCCCGGGGTTCACGAAAGTCGTCCCATCAATGTGCTTGATCCCGTAATCCTCATGGATATGCCCGCTCAGGACCAATATCGGCCTGAATTCTTTCACTATCTTCAGGATCCCCGTGCTTCCGACGTTCAACCCGGAAGAGATCATGTCGTTTATCCCGTACGGCGGAGCGTGGACCATCAGGATCATCCCTTCTTTCGATATCGGTTTGAGCATGTCGTAAATAGTATCTTCTTCGAGCTCGAACGGGACCTTGAAGATGCTCGGGTTCCCGCCGCCGAGGCCGGCCACATGGAAACCATTTAACGTCGTGGTCTTCCCATGCATGTCCATCACGACCTTGGAGATCGTTTCTGAAAGATCCAGAGGGTCGCAGTTGCCGGGTATGGCGTAGGTGTTCCTCTTTATTGAGCGAAGTATCTGTTCAGCAACCTCGTTCGGCCCGAAATCGGTGATGTCTCCAAGCACCAGCACACAGTCGACATCCGCTTCCTCTGCCACAGCGTCGATCCAATCCATTACGGCTGTATTCCCGTGGATGTCTGAGACGACAAGGAATTTCATGCTTTTTCTAATGACATGATGAATACATTAATTTTTCATTGGGAGTTGAGTACATATCTCTTTGACGAAAAGAAATATTTCAGCAGTTTCATTTTTCAAGCCCGGCATAAATGTTGGATACTGTAATTTACAATACTATGATACAGTAATTTACAAAAATGATTTATACGCCCACCCTCATCAGAGTTTGTGAGCAATACTTATCTGAAGAGAGTCATAGATGCACATCTTGAAAAGAACCTCAAGGCGACCGGAGCCGTTCTTATACAGGGGGCTAAAGGGTGCGGGAAAACACGCACAGCAGAGGAGCACTCATCAAGCGTGGTCTATCTTCAGGATCCTACCGAAGGGTGGAAGAATAAACAGCTTGCGGAACAGGAACCTCTGAACTTGCTGCGGGGAGAGGTTCCCAGGCTCATTGACGAATGGCAGTTGGTCCCTCAGCTTTGGGATGCCGTGAGATTTGAGGTGGACAGGCGCCGCGGAGAGGCAGGACAGTTCATACTGACCGGGTCCACCGTGGTTCCTGATAAAAAGATCAAACACTCAGGCGCCGGAAGGATATCAAGGATCATGATGAGGCCGATGAGTTTGTTCGAATCTCTTGATTCAGATGGGACTGTTTCGTTAAGAGGCCTCTTTGAAGGAAACGACGATATATCCGGGACTTCGGAAAAAAGCCTCAAAGATGTTGCATTCTTGATAGCCAGAGGCGGTTGGCCGGAACTGGTGGGGAAGAGTGAAGAGATAGCAGTGACCAGAGTTGCCGACTATGTCAACACCTTAACAATGGCTGATGTATCGAATGTAGACGATATAAAAAGAGATCCGGTGATCGCTATGGAGCTATTGAGGTCCCTGTCGAGGAACATTTCTACAAAAGCATCCACAAGCACTATCCGCGAAGGAGTCGTCAGGGATGGGTCGATTCCCGCCGAGAAAACAATGTATTCTTACATGAACGCCCTCCAGCGTCTGTTCGTGATAGAAGACGTCCGCCCCTGGAATCCCGCTCTGCGTTCGAAGACCGCGTCCACTAAGGCTTGGAAGAGGCAGCTGGCGGACCCGTCCATCGCCGCAGTTCTGATGCATTCCTCCTCAGAGGGGATCGTGAAGGACCTGAACACGATGGGATTCCTATTCGAATCATTGTGCATAAGGGATCTGAGGGTATACGCACAACCCTTGGGTGGAGAAGTATGCTACTATCAGGACCGCACGGGCCTCGAGACAGATGCAGTGATACATCTTCGCGACGGCAGATGGGGCGCGGTGGAGATAAAACTCGGCCATGCAAGGATCGACGACGCGGCGGCGAACCTGCTGAGGCTAAAGAAGAAGGTGGATGAGGAGAAGATGGGCAGCCCCTCGTTCCTGATGG
>JAKQBQ010000160.1 GCA_029574055.1 Methanobacteriota archaeon | reverse complement strand
CACAACAGCGAACCCCACGATAATAGAGGAGACGGTAGAAGCGGTGAAAGGGGTCAACGGTTCGATATCTGTGCTCTGCGGCGCAGGGGTGAAGACGGGCGAGGACGTAAGGAAAGCGATCGAGCTCGGGACATCCGGAGTGCTGCTGGCATCAGGGGTCGTGAAGGCGAAGGACCCGAAAGCGGTGCTTTTGGACCTTGTCAGGTTCGTTTAAGCAGTATAACTGTACGAAACGCCTTCTAATGACCTCTTATCGTAAGAACGCGCATGCGCAAGATAGTTTGGATGGCGGCAATTGCCTTTTTGGTGATGTTCCCGGCTGTTTTCTTTGAAGACCCCGCATCGGGAGAAGGGACCGGGGATGTACTTTTCTATGAGATCAATCCCATCGGCGACTTCGAGGGGATATCCCTCTTCAACTACGGATCACAGGACGTGAATTTGAAGGGCTGGTCCCTATCGGATACGGAAGGGACGCTGTCCTTCACAGGGAACATCTATGTCCAAGCGGGGACGAGGATCACTATAGCCAAATCCTCCTCGGCAGACGACTGGTTCTCGGGAAGGGACAGGGTGATAACCTTCGACGATGACCGCATCCAAAAGAAAGGAAGCTTCGTCCTTGCGAACACCGGCGATGATGTGTTCCTATACAAAGGCGATATGCTGATGGATTCTGTGTGTTACGGGAACAAGCCGACCGAATACGGATGGAAAGGGGAGCCGGTCGATCTCCCGTCAAGCAAATATCTTCTGCGCATCAGTTCCTACGATACAGACACCCTTTCGGATTGGATATCCACAAAACCCGGGCTCACCAACCATACGTTCGATCCGGAACTGTACTTCGATGCTTCCGTGACGCCGTTCAGTTTCCCTGAATCCATGGGTATCCCGATATTCAAAGAGATCGAGTGCGCAGAGCACGAGGTCCTGATTTCCATCTATCTTCTGACGAGCGCCCCCCTTGTAGCGCTGCTTTGCGATCTCGCGTCAGAAAAAGGAGTGATGGTGCGCATGATCCTCGAAGGTGATGTGCTGGGTATAGATATGACCACCGAGCTGACGCTCATGAGATCGCTCGTTGACGCAGGAGGGGAGGTGTATCTGATCAATGATCCCGAACCCGGGAACTATGAGCGTTTCTCTTTTTTCCACAACAAATACGCTGTGATCGATGGAAGGAAAGTGATAGTGACATCCGAGAATTGGACTGCCGGGAACCTTAGTCGGGAATGCTCCAACCGCGGCTGGGGGGCGGTCATAGAAAGCGAAGATCTCGCGGAGTATGTCAAAGAGGTGTTCTACAGCGACCTTAACCCCGAATACGGCGACGTCCGCTCCCTTCTGCACTGCTATCCGGGGCTTAAGCCGTACCAGGGCGCTTTGACATATGCAGGCGCGGAAACAGAATACGAGACAACGACCTTCGACGCAAGGGTGATGCCGATCCTCTCCCCGGATGATTCCAAGGAGGCGATGAGGCACCTCATAGACAATGCAGAAAGCAGAGTGTACTCCCAGCAGCTGGATCTTGGGAGTTCGTTCAGGACCATAAATGACGTATCGCCTGTGGGATGGATGTCCTCCGCGGCGGAAAGGGGCGTGGATGCAAGGCTCATCATAGACGCATCCACCGACGGAGAGGGCAAAGAGGAGGCGGTCAACCTGATCAACAACACCACTGCGGTCAAAGCGTTAGCCATCAGCGGAAAGGAAGGATTCTCGATGATACACAACAAAGGCGTGGTGGTTGACGACATCGTATGGGTGGGCTCGGTCAATTGGACGGAGACATCGTTCACAAACAACAGGGAATTCGCAGTGCTCATAGATTCGGCTGAGGCGGCGGAATTCTTTGCCGGATTGTTCATCGAGGATTGGGGGGTGAACGAGCATACGGTCGCCGAGGTAGGGATAGAGATAGCTCACACTCTCATACAGGCAGACGGCGGTACCGTGCACGTGTTCACCGTGTCGGGGCCGGAACGCGCCTCATACACGTGGGATGTGCTTGGGGACGGAACAATTCGAAACTCATCCATAAACAGGATTGTCTGCACAGGCATCCCGCCCGGGACGTACATAATAAAGGTGATGATGGACGGCACGGGGCATTCCGCGGAACTCGAATACACAGCGGGACCCGAAGAGAGGCCTCCGGCCGAAGAAAGCAGCTATTTGTGGTCCGCTGCCGCGGCGGGGATCGCAGCAGCGGCAGGCGCAGGGTTCATTTACAGAAGGAGGAATAATAATCCATAAGCTGCTATACTCGCTCGATGTTCGTAAGGCAGATGCTGGTCTCAGACGTCGACCGGGTGTATGATATCGCGTGCATGTCGCTCGATGAGGGGTATGTGAAAGAAGTGTTCTATCTTTTCATGAGCGAGTGGCCGGCGGGACAGCTGGTGGCTGTGGATGAGATGGGAGAGGTAAGGGGGTTCCTGTCCGGGTCGAGGCCGATGCGCGACAGGGCGTCCGTAGCCCTTTTCGCTGTGGATCCGGGATACAGGAGGAAAGGCATAGGGAGCATGCTGATGGAAGAGTTCAGGATCCGCGCGATGATGGATTTCAAGCAATATATTCAGATAGAGGTAA
>JAKQBQ010000144.1 GCA_029574055.1 Methanobacteriota archaeon | reverse complement strand
TCGTTGCCCTTGCCGGTGCATCCGTGCGCTATGTACTTGGCGCCTTCCCTCTTTGCGACCTCTACAAGCCTTTTTGCGATCAATGGCCTCGCGATGGCGGTGCTGAGCGGGTAGATGTTCTGATACATCGCGTTCGCCTTGAGCGCCGGCCAGATATATCCGCTGACGAACTCGTCCTTTGCATCGACATATTCGGCCTTGACCGCTCCGTTCCTTATGGCGCGGGCGATGATGTCGTCGTTGCTCGGAGGCTGTCCGACGTTGATCGCGACCGCGATGACGTCGACATCGTATTTGTTCTGGATCCAGCGTATTGCCACGGAGGTGTCCAAGCCTCCGGAGTATGCCAGGACGATCTTGTCCTTTGCGCAGCTGTCCTTCGATCCGCTTTTCTTAGTTCCGCGTGCCATTTATATCGCTCTTAGGTAATTCTTTGTTGTTTAAATCGTTATCTTAGACAATTAAAAGAAACACAAACGCCTATTCGTTTTGTTTATAAAACAAATGTATTGACAGTGTTGTCACCATACCCACAATGCGTTTTCATATCGCCATTTATGTCACTTGTGCAACTTTTCCGACAAAGCATGTCTTATTTCGAACAACCCCAATATATCACTGTTTTATACTGAACCGTTCCTACACGACGGTCAGTGGAAGTACGCTTATGGACAAGGTAGGCATAATCGGAGGAACGGGATACACAGGGAGCGAGCTCTCCCGCATCCTATGCACTCACCCCGAAGTGGAATTAGCAGCGCTTACATCGCGCCAGAACGCAGGGAAGAAGGTATCGGACGTCCAAACGTTCCTGAAGGGATACTCGGACATCCGTTTCACCGAGAAGATAAGCGACACAAAGGGATTGGATATAGTGTTCGTTGCCACACCCCACGGCGTGGCTATGGAGGAGGTCCCGCAGCTCATCGAGTCCGGGATAAAAGTGATAGACCTGTCCGGTGACTATCGTTTGCACAACACCTCCGATTACTCCAAATGGTACGGGCATGAGCACACCGACCCGAAGAATCTCAAGAAAGCGGTATACGGGCTCCCGGAGCTGTTCCGCGATAAGATAAAAGGGGCGGATCTCGTTGCAAATCCCGGATGCTATGCAACATCCATAACCCTCGCATGCGCCCCTCTGATCAAGGCGGGCGTGGTTGAGAATGATATAATCGCCGATGCGAAAAGCGGAACGTCGGGCGCAGGGATGGTGCCGTCTCCCCGCCTCCACCACCCGTTCTGCGGGGAATCGATCATCCCCTACAGCGTCGGGACACACCGCCACACTCCCGAGGTGGAGATGGCGATAGAAAAATTCTCTAAGACCGGTGTGAACGTCACAATGGTGCCCCAGTTGCTGCCGATCGTCCGCGGCATCCTGTCCTCATGCTACATGAATCTGAAGAAGGATATGACTGACGGCGAGATAGAGAAGATATTTGTGAAGCAGTACGGCAAAGAGCCGTTCGTACATTACGTGAAAGAGCCGTCGATACGCGCGGTGGTGGGTTCCAACCACGCCCACGTGTCATCCAACGTCATAGGCGGCAAGGTCGTGGCGTTCGGGGTATTGGACAACCTTGTCAAAGGAGCGTCGGGACAGGCGGTGCAATGCATGAACCTGATGCTTGGCAAGAAAGAGACCATAGGGTTAGAAGCTCCCGGATTGGGTGTGTGAAGATGATAGAAGAGATAGAAGGAGGCATAACGACCCCTCAGGGGTTCAAGGCGACAGGGGTGCACAGCGGCGTCAAATACCGCGCGCTGGATCTTGGGATGGTATTCTCGGAAGTGCCCGCGTCCGCCTTTGTCGGGTATACGAGCAATGAAGTCAAAGCTGCGCCGGTGCAGGTGATGATGAAGGAGAACTCGCCGAAGCTTTCTGCTGTCGTGATCAACAGCGGCAACGCGAACGCTCTGACCGGGCGCCGCGGGATAGAGGACGTTATGGCAATGAAACAGGCCGCGGCGGCGGAGCTGAACATCGATCCTTCGCAAGTGGGAGTGATGTCCACAGGCCTGATAGGGCGTTTCCTCGATATGCACAAGATACGCTACGGGATAAACCGCGCTGTGCGCGAGCTCGACATAGGCCGCGAAGCGGACGGTCTCTTCGCCGAAGCGGTCATGACCACGGACACAATAAAAAAAGAGTTCTCGGTCCGCGTCCGCCAGGACGACGGCACTCTTGTTTACATTTCCACAACATCGAAAGGGAGCGGGATGATCTCCCCGCACATGAAGGTGCTCCACGGCACCACTCTGACGGTAGTGACCACAGATGCCTCGCTATCGCCCGGTTTCAGCAGTAAATGGCAGGAGATATTGGACAACACCATGAACATGGTGTCCGTCGATGGTGATCAGTCAACGAACGACACCGCCATCTTGCTGGCCAACGGCAAGGCCGGGGGAGCCTTTGCGGATAACGACCCCGGGTTCCTTGAGGCGTTGGAGATGGTGATGACTAAGACCGCAAGGACCATAGCCCTGGACGGCGAGGGCGCCACGAAGCTGATAGAGGTGCAGGTCACCGGCGCAGATACCAAAGAGGATGCCCGCAAGGCGGTGCATAAGATCATTAACTCACCGTTGGTGAAATCAGCTATATTCGGATCGGATCCGAACTATGGGCGCATAATGATGGCATTGGGCAACAGCGGATGCAAGTTCAGCCTCGACGACGTCCGCCTGACTATAAAGGGAGGGGACTTGGAGGTTCCCATACTGGATTCCGGAGCGCCGGTGTTCCAGGAAGAACGTGCGGTGGAGGTGGTCCGCATGGCGATGGACAATAAGGAAGTGATCATCGCGGTGGACCTTGCCTACGGCAAAGAGTCGGCGACCGGATGGGGATGCGACCTTACGTACGATTACGTGCGCATCAACGCTGAATACGCGTCGTGATGAAGATGAATATTTACGTTGTAAAATTCGGAGGCAACGCGATCCGCGGGAAGGACGATCTTATGCGCCTTTCCCGGGAGGCCGCGGAGCTTATCCGGAACGATGCCAAGGTAATACTCGTTCACGGGGGAGGCCCGGAGATCTCCGCGGAGATGGAGAAGAGAGGACTCAACCCGAAAAAGGTCGCCGGATTGAGGGTCACCGACGAGAGTACCCTTGCCGTCGCGGAGGAGGTGCTTAGCTCTTTGAATAAAGACGTAGTCGACAGCCTCACGGAATCGTCTGTCACAGCGGTGGGCATGCCGGGATACCTGTGCACATTGTGCAAGAGAAAGGATCCGTATACTGCAACGGAGGACGGAAAGGAGATAACCGTGGACCTGGGGCTCGTGGGAGAGGTGATAGACGTCAATCGGGACACGCTGCTGGATCTCCTTAAGGAAGGGGTGACGCCCGTCATCTATCCGATAGGAAAAGATGAGAACGGCAACCGCCTGAACATCAACGCCGATACAATGGCGGCGGGTATCGCGGCGGGAGTCGACTGCATAGAACTGATAATGATAACAGACGTTCCGGGCATACTGCTGGACGTTAAGGATCCGGCATCAAAAGTGGACAAGCTTACCTTGAAGGAGGTCAACAATCTGATAGCGGACGGAACGATATCCGGCGGCATGATACCGAAGGTGGACGCATGCCGCGACGCTCTGAAGGCAGGTGTGGGGACCGTGCGCATGGTGAATGGTAAGGATCCTCGCAGCATCCTCACCGATGTGATCAAGAACGTCCCCCACGGGACGATAATAACGATGTGATGACAATGAACCTGAAAGCAATAAAGGATCTCAGTTCGGAGTATCTGTTCCAGAACTACGGACGCGCGGACATAGCCTTCACCCACGGGAAGGGGGCATACCTCTACGACACCGAGGGCAAGGAGTATCTGGACCTCATCGCGGGCATTGCGGTGAATGCAATAGGATATGCGCATCCCGAGTGGGTAAGGGTCATGCAGGAGCAAGTGTCTAAAATGGCCCATGTGGCGAACCTCTGGTACATTGAGGAGCAGGCGGAGCTGGGAGAGAAGCTCGCTTCTGTGTCCCCCGGCAGTCTCAAGCGCTCGCTCTTCGTGAACAGCGGCGCAGAGGCGAACGAAGGGGCGATGAAGCTCGCCGTCCGCTATACTAAACGCACTAAGATAATGTCCGCGCAGAACGGGTTCCACGGCCGCACGTCCGCATCCCTCGGCGCAACGGGGCAGACGAAGTACCAGGAGTCCTTCGAGCCGCTGATAAGCAATGCCTACAGCTACTACGAGTTCGGGAACTTGGAATCTGTCAAGACGATGATAAGCAAGGATACCGCAGCCCTTCTGGTCGAACCGATACAGGGGGAAGGAGGGGTGGTCCCGGCAAGCAAGGATTTCTTCAAGGGATTGCGCGATCTATGCACCGACCACGGAGTGATGATGATCGCCGACGAGGTGCAGACGGGCATGGGGCGCACGGGGAAATGGTTCGGCATCGAGAATTACGGCGTCACCCCGGATATTATGACGTTGGCAAAGGCCCTCGGAGGAGGGGTCCCCATCGGCGCCGTTGTCACCACCGATGA
>JAKQBQ010000141.1 GCA_029574055.1 Methanobacteriota archaeon | reverse complement strand
CATATCCCTGTACATGGAATACAGCTCATCGGAGGAGATGCACCTGTGCAGCTTGACGGCGGCCATCCTTACCCTTTCCAGAAGGTCTATCGCCTCCTGGTCGGTGAGGGTGATGCCCCTGTGGGAAAGGTCTGTGATGATGGTGTTCCTTCCCGAGTGCTTCCCTATCACGATCCTTCTCTCGAGACCAACTTCGTGGGGGTCGTACGGCTCATAGTTCTTGGCATCCTTGATTATGCCGTCCGCGTGTATGCCGGCCTCATGGGCGAAGCAGTTGGCGCCGAAGAACGGCTTCGATACCGATATCTCCCTTCTTGTGGCCTTGGATACGAACTCCCCCAGCGGCCTTAGTTTGAGAGGATCTATTCCGGTGTCCATATCGAAAAGGTGCTTGCATGCCATGACGGCCTCTTCAAGGGGCGTGTTGCCCGCCCTCTCCCCGATCCCCAAAACGGTCGTGCTCAGGAATCTGGCGCCTGCTTTTACTCCGGCCATGCTGTTGGCGGTGGCCATGCCGAAGTCGTTGTGGGTGTGCATCTCAACATCTATCTCCACTTCCTTGATTATCCTGGCGACCCTGTCCCTGCATGTGAAGGGATCCTCTCTTCCGATTGTGTCGCAATATCTGAATCTGTCAGCTCCTGCCTCTTTAGCGGTCTTCGCGAACTTCAGGAGAAAATCCATGTCCGCCCTTGAAGCGTCCTCGGCGTTGCAAGAGATGTACAGGCCGTGAGACTTTGCGTACGAGATACATTTGTCCAACTCTTCGATGACCCATTCTCTGCTCTTCTTGAGCTTGTGGTCGATGTGTATGTCGGAAGACGACAGGGATATGGCAACGGAATCCACATCGCAATCTATGCTTGTGTTGATATCGTCGATGTTCGCGCGGTTCCATCCCAGTATGGAGGCATCGAGCTTCATGTGGGCGATGTGCTTCACCGCCGTTTTCTCGTCTGCGCCCATTGCGGGGACCCCGGCCTCGATCTGCTGTACGCCCGCTTCATCCAAAAGCTGGGCGATCCTGTATTTCTCAATGTTCGAGAATACGATCTCTGCTGCCTGCTCTCCGTCCCTGAGTGTTGTGTCGCATACGCACACATCGTATTTTTTCAGTATATCGTGTACCTCATTAGCTGTTTTCATTTTCAATTCCCCCAAGTGACCTTGTAGACAGAAAACCGGCCGGTCATCAATTACAGAGGTGATTGTAGTATGTAATTAAAAGCTTTCTAAAGTCAAGGCTTTGTGGTAAATCATATTTTTTGCAGATGAGGGATGAACATGTCGGATGAGCCCGATCCAAGCGCGTGCGCATCATTGATCGTAAAAAAAGGAAATGAGGGATGTTCATCCCAGTTTGTTTTCTTTAATCAGTATTTCTTCCCATTCTGCATATACGAATTCTGAGAGTATCCGCAACATTGCTTCTTGGAGAACATACGGGTGTATGTCGAGGTCGTGTATTTCGTTCATTGCCATTTCTATATCTCTTGACATATCATTTTGTGTCATGTGGAAGAGATTTTGTTCTTTGTTTATTATGATCTATTGTTACAGTTATACACTTAGCAATAGATCGTTGTAGGTGTCAAGTTAGAGTCTATGTTTTGCACCGTGCTGAAAGATCCCTTTGCAAAATAGTAAATGGACACATCTTAAATACTCGTTTTGCTTAATATATAGCAATAGTATCCTGTTTGTAGAGGACAAAGGAGGGGGGCTGAATATGATAAAGATCATGATTAGAGATGCGGGACGCGTTCCCGCTTTTTTCATTGCATTAGCCGTACGTTTGTTGGCAGCAAAGCCATCCGCGGCGGTCGGATACGAAAGGGGGGTGTACTGATGCCCGGAAGAAAACCACGCACTTCAGATGTAAAAAGATTGATGCTGTTCGCATTGCTTGCGCTGGCGCTTGCCGCCGTGATCGCACCGGCCGCCCAGCAGAATGACATGGCCAGCGCAGATGCGGCATACGACCCGCAGCCTTCGTCAATAGAAGATGTTCAGGCATGGGTCGACGTGTTCCCCGCGCAGAAGCCTCATTGGCAGTATCCTGCGGCGTCATCGCTGATCCCCGCCGGCTTCAACTGCCAGCTTGTCACCGGCGATTCGGCCTTCGGCGCGCCTTATTATACGATATTCATGGGATTCTCCCCAACAGCCGCATACATATTCGCAAGCGGCTCGGGAGCCCCGGCCGATCCATACTTGATCTCCAATGCAGTAGAACTGAAGGAATTCTTCGACGCCACGAACGACACCGCGGACACGACCTGGAGCGGTTTTTCTTATAAGATCACTATCGACATAGACGCTTCCTCGCTGGGAGTACTTTTGAACGCAGCGGGAGCAACACAACCCTTCACAGGCAGTCTGGACGGCGGCGGGCATACCATAACCAACCTTACAATAAACACAGGATCCTCTCCGCGGAACGCGATGGGTCTCATCGCCACGCTGGGTGCGGGAGGCAGCGTGACCGATCTCGCCCTCGGCGAGGGCTGTATCGTGATCAATACCACCACAAACTGGTCGTCGACGAGTGCCGGCACAGCCGGTATCGTGGGATACATGGGCGGCGGTACTGTCTCGAACGTATCCAACGCCGCACAGATCAATTCGGCGGGCGCGGTCGTCGGAGGGGTGATCGGCCGCGTGGACAGCGGCACAATAAGCGGCAACATCACCAACACCGGCGCCGTAGGGAGATGGAACAATTCCACCTATTCCTATTTCGGCGGAGTGATAGGCTTTATGGCAGGAACGGCAACGATATCCCCCAACTCCATGCTGGCCAACCACGGAGCTGTCAGCGGCGCAGGAGTCTGCGGCGGAGTGATTGGCTCCATGAGCCCGACTTCCGCGATCACTTTCGACAATACGGCAAGCGCCTCTGCTGTAGGCGTTATAAACACAGCACCCGTCACTGTCTCAGGCAATACAGCCGGCGGGTTGTTCGGTAATCTTGCATCGGTCAATGTCATCGTAGCGAATTATACGAGCCCTTCCACAGCGACTGTCACCGGAAGCGGAAACACTATCGGAGGCATTCTCGGACAATTGACAGCCGGGATCATCGGTTCACCCGGAGGGGTAATTTCCAACACTGCAGCGGTCACGGGAGGGAGCAGTTCCAGCGATATCGGTGGTGTTGTAGGGCTTCTCTCAGGCGGGACCCTTGGCGCATCGGGAGGGGAAATTTCCAATACCGCAGCGGTCACGGGAGGGACCAATGTCGGAGGCATTGCCGGCAATATGACCGGCGGGGTCCTAGGTGCATCCGGGGGAACGGTATCGAACGCCGGTGCTGTAACCGGTGCAGGCAATAACACAGGAGGAGTGGTCGGCGAACTCAATGGCGCAACGGCCTCCTTCGCACTCAATTCCACACTCGGCAACAGCGGCAAAATATCCGGAATATCGAATGTGGGCGGGATATTCGGAGAGATGAGAACCACGACATCGGCAACGTTTGGCGCGCCGGGAAGCGCGAACGCTGTGGGGATAACGTCTACCGGTACCGTCACTGCCACCGGTGTCTACACCGGAGGCATAATCGGATACTGCATGACGGCAAACATCACCATCGGCGGCGTCACCAATTCATCAAACGTCATCGGGGGCACCAGTTACACCGGCGGCGTCATCGGGATGCTGTCATCGGGGACCCTGGGAGTTTCGGGCCAAACCACATCCAACACCGCTGATGTCACTTCGCAGGGCACCTACGTCGGCGGAGTGGTCGGCTGGGTCATGAGCAACGGCGTAATATCCGTCAACTCCACACTCAGCAACAGCGGCAACGTATCAGGTTCGGAGTATATTGGGGGCATAGCGGGCGGCATAGGCAACACTGCGCCGGCGGGTGCAAAATTCAGCAACACTGCGAGCGCAACAGAGGTCGGAGTATCAAATACCGGTACGGTCGCCGGAACGGTAAACGTTATCGGCGGATTCTTTGGGATCATCAATGGGACGAACGTGGTGATAGGGAACGTTACCAATACGGCCGCAGTCACAGGAGGGAGCTATGTCGGAGGCGTCGCGGGGCAAATGTCAAACGGAACCTTCGGCGTTTCCGGAGGGATCATCTCAAACACCGGCACAATTACCGGGACGGACAGAACCGGCGGCATTATTGGAAGCTTGATCGGCGGAACATTCGGTGTTTCCGGAGGGACGATCTCGAACACCGGCGCGGTCATCAGTTCAGGCATAAACGTAGGAGGAGTGGTCGGTATAGTTTCCGGCGGTACCGTTGTCTTGATGCCCAATTCTACACTCAGCAACAGCGGCAGCATATCAGGTTCGGGGTATGTAGGGGGCATAGCAGGCAGCTTCGGCAGCATCGCAGCACCGGGAGTGATCTTCAGCAACGCTGCCGGTGCGACCGAGATCGGAGTTT
>JAKQBQ010000138.1 GCA_029574055.1 Methanobacteriota archaeon | reverse complement strand
TAGGTGATCCCTCCAGCATCATCTGTGAACGTCCATACCTGAACCTCTACATCGTCCATGTTTGTCAGAGTGATTGTCTCTCCTGTGTCCTCAGCCTCTGCCGGCAATCCTTGAGGATTGGAGCAAATGAAGAATAGTTCGTCACCATATTTCACAAGGTATTGGTCATTCGGACAATCCGCGACGCACTCCAATGTTAGAGTATATGCAATCGTGGCGGATTCTCCATAGTAGTCACTCTTCATGCCGATCCCATCGGATTCTTTGTAGGAGCTTTGTGTTTTCATTTCATACTCTTTCAGCTCTAAGACCGTAGGTATACTATCTATCGTTGTCTCCATCCTATATGGCAGACCGACATTCGGGTCAACGTACATTCTCATCAGGCTGTTATCCTCGGCATAATATTCCCATATTTCCAGGTTCTTTTCGCCGTCTATGACAGTGTCGTACAGTATATTCCCTTTCTTTACCACGTCACTAGCCTCCCCTTTCAGTATCGTTGAGTATTCAGAAAAAATTACTGTTCCTTCATACTCTGCAGTCATTGTGGTATAGTATTCATTGGCATTCTGTCCGACGAGTTCCATCTCAGTTGTGACAACAACTCCAGCCATGTTCATATCATATACGAGGTATGTTCCGGGTGCCAACTCTTTATCGTCATCGCCCGACAGGACGACATATGCCGCTGCCGCGATGACGGCCACGACAACTATGATGACGACAGCCACCAGGAGCATGCTTACTCCGGACCTGTCTTTTCTTAACATTTTTTCAAATTTCAATTCCCTTCCTCCACTGAGTATTCCCCCCATAGAAAGCAAAACGCTGTCCTGCGTATAAAATGCTCTCTGTGTAGGTTTAAAGAAAAATGCTCTGAAGAAGAAAGTACCTTTAAATACGTCATTTGTATGGACGGTAGTACGGATCTTAATGTTCCGGCGGAAATGTGCCCCTATGGGTGAATCCGAAAGGTGATATCATGAATGACGAAGAAGGTCAGGAAGTACGCCCGGTCAACGGGAAAAGCATGTACAGTTATATCGGGGACGCTTGGAAGAACCCAAGCAAGTCCTATTTGAAAGAGCTCAACCACCAGAGGAAGATCGAATGGAGGAAGGAGGAGAACTTCCTCAGGATCGAGAGGCCCACAAGGCTCGACAGGGCGAGAGCCCTCGGATACAAGGCCAAACAGGGCTACGTCGTGGTCAGGGGCAGAGTTAGGAAGGGATCGTTCAGAAAGAGAGCCATTACAGCAGGAAGGAGACCAAAGAGAAAGGGTATCAACAAGATCACCACCGGAAAGAGCCTCCAGAGGATGGCTGAGGAAAGGGCGGCGAAGAGATACCCCAACCTTGAGGTGCTCAACTCCTACTGGGTCGGCGCCGACGGTCTGAGCGAGTGGTATGAGATCATACTCGTGGATCCCGCTCACCCTGTGATCAAGGCCGATCCGAAGATCAACTGGATCTGCGACAGCAACAACAAGAACCGCGTCTACCGCGGGCTCACGTCCGCCGGGATCGCAGGCCGCGGTCTGAGGAACAAAGGCAACGGCGCAGAGAAGGTCAGGCCTTCCATAAAAGCAAAGGGAAGGAGAGGGAAGTAACCCTCTCATAAAACTTTAAAACTCATTCTCCCGCCCTCACGGGCGGGCAGATTCTTCTTTTATTGATTCCAGCAGCGAGGACACTTCTTCATCGCTCATACCTATTGTGGGGAAGTACAGCGGCACATCGTACTCAGACACGAGCTGATCCCCAAGCTCCGAGAGCGTCGAGCCTTTTACTATCCCCAATATCTCTTTTGACATCCCGTCCACATACTTCATCTCCGGGTCATACTTCTCAAGCAGCGGCTGCCTTTCCCCTTTCACAACGACCTTGCATCCCCTCTTCATCATCAGCCATGCGGAAAGGATGTCTCTTTCGCTCTTCACTTCAGCAATGACCTTCCCCTGCGTCCCCACCGGAAGGCCGCCGTGGCATTTCACGCTGGAACCGAACACGTAGGCCTTGTTGTTCCGCACCTCCACATAGAAGGTCGCGTCCGGCGCTGTAAGATCCACCTTGACGCCTTTCTTCTCATTGGCAAGGAATATCGCGGAACCGACCTCCCTCCCCACGTCAAGGCTTGTGTAGTTATGGTTCCCCTCTCTCCTCGCCTTTACCGCGAAGGTCTCTCCTTCCTTCAGCCTGCTCATTGAATATTCGGCGGCGGTGGAGCAAATGTCCTCCATCTCGGATGAGCACACTTCCGTCACCGAAAGCGAAGCTAAGCCGAATACCTTCCTTACTGACGATACCGCCGCTTCGATGTCTTCCGATTCGATATAGAACCTTGCGTCCTTCTTGGTCACCAGTGCCTCAATGCGGTCGGATGCCAGCATCGCCATGATGTTATCCCTGAGCCTGTTCTCGAACCTCATGCGCACAGGCGTGCTTTTGAGGCCTATCTCGGAATATCTCGCAAGTATTATCGGCACATCTGTTCGAATACACCATTCAGATATATTCTTTCACATCAAACCTTAATAATTTCGACGCGTTCTCCGGCATATGGAGCCTGTGCTGATACTCATCCTTGTTGCTGTGGGCATGGGGGCAAGCATCATAGGCACCATTTTCGGCCTCGGGGGAGGGATAATATTCATCCCCGTGCTGACCGTGGGATTAGGTTTGGCGGCAAGCGAGGCGGTGGCTGTTAGCCTTGTTGGGATCATTGCCACATCCACCGGCGCAGCGTCGCATTACGTGAAGACAGGCCTTACCAACGTGAGGCTCGGGCTGCTGCTCGAGGTCACGACCTCCGTGGGAGCAATGGCGGGGGCAATGCTTGCAGCTTACGTCTCGAATTGGATACTGCTTCTCGCTTTCGCCTGCGTCCTAATCTACAGCGCCGCGAACATGATCTTCAGGAAAGAAAAGGTCATCGAGTGCTCGGAGGACGAAGAGGACGGCATGGCCTTCCCATACGAGGATGGAAAATGCTCAACCACCGGAAGATACAAAGTGGCGAATGTCAAAAGCGGCCTCGCCATATGCACCGGCGCCGGCGTCCTGTCCTCAATGACGGGTGTCGGCGGAGGAGCCATAAAAGTGCCGCTGATGAACGTGCACATGCACGTTCCGATGAAGATCGCCAGCGCGACGAGCAGCTACATGATCGGGATAACGGCGTTCTCCGGGGCGATCGTCTTCTTCATCCACGGAAACCTTCTTTTGGACTACGCCGCGGCGATCGCCGTCGGCGCGTTGGTGGGATCTTTCATAGGGACCTGGGTCTCTAAAAAGATCGACGCCGGGCCGATGAGGAAGTACTTCTCGATACTCCTCATCGCAATAGCTGCGATAATACTCCTTGAGGCAGGTGGTGTCCTGTGAGAATGAATGCCGCCACATCGCTTGCCCTCAGGGTCTGCCTCTTTGCCGGGATCATCCTGCTCGCTGCGGGGCTGCTGCTTTCCGAGCAGGAGTATGGGAACGATATCCTATGGATAGGGATACTTATCCTGATCCTTTCTCCTTTCCTCGGGATACTGACCACCTACTCTTATCTGATCGCGGAAAAAGATTGGAAATGGGTAAAGGTGGCAACGGTGCTGATCGCGCTCATCATAATCTTCCTTGCCGTGTCGCTGCTGAGAAGCTGATCCCCCCGCCCGCCGGCGCACCGGGATCACTTTTCGTTGTTTTGGTGCTGCTCGCAGGATCGTTCATTGCTGCATCCGTCGCATCCACTGCATCCGTCGCAGCCTCCGCGCTTGAGGGACTTGTACGTGTAGTATGCCGATATTGCTATCACTGCCAGCACCACCAACCCTACCGCTATCGTCGCAATGTTAGACATGCGTCTTCCTCCTGAATGCACTGAACGGTTCCGTAGCCTTCAGCAGATACGCCAATACCGCGGCCGCCGCTGCTGCAGGCACCAGCCCCCACTCCGGGCCGTTCCCAAGGAATATCGTTGTGAACTGATAAATGATCATTGCTATGGCATACGCAAGCAGGCATTGGTATGCCACCGCCTTCGCCGTGTCCTTCCAGGATCCGAGCTGGCTCCTCATTGCCCCCACCGCAGCGAAGCAGGGGGCGCACATCATGTTGAACGCAAGGAACGCGTATCCCGCAGCGGGGGTCAGCATGCTCCCGATGACCCCCCATAGCTCCTCCCCTCCCGCCCCTCCGGGGCTGAACAAGACACCCAGCGTCCCTACTATGTTCTCCTTCGCAAGCAATCCCGTTATCGTTGCGGTGGTGAACTGCCAATCATCCCCGAACCCGAGAGGCACGAACACCCACCTCAGAACATTCCCTATGCCCGCCATCATCGAATCCCCGGCATCCACCATGTCGAGGCTCCAGTCGAAGGTCGAAAGGAACCATACGAGCACGCATGCCATCAGCACGAAGGTGCC
>JAKQBQ010000131.1 GCA_029574055.1 Methanobacteriota archaeon | reverse complement strand
CGCCGGCCTGCCGTAGCGTTCGGAGGCTGCGTGTGCATACACGCTCAGCTGTATGCGGTATTCGCTTTCGTACGACGAGTCGACATCCGTCTTGTAATCGTGTATCTCGATCCTGTCGCTCCTTACGATAAGAAGGTCTATCACTCCCTTCAGCGTAGCATTGAGTTCATTGAAGGGAAGAGAGCATTCCGTCTCCGGAAGGATCATGTCAGCATTCTTTGCTGCGTCGAGTATCTTTCTTATCATGGGGATCTCCGGCCTTCCATCATCCTTCTGATGCTCGAGCGCCATCGCATGTGCCAGCTCATGAATTTCGGTTCCATATTTCTTCCCCTTTCCGGAAAATTCATCGGTGTCGCCGTCCGGATGGAATTGATCAATGGACCTCATTATATCATGCACCCCGATGTTGATCCTTCTCGGAACGAACTCTCCGACAACGGGGGCGGGAATGAGCTGCGGCTCCGCCCCGATATCCATGTTCCTGATGCTGCCTTTCCCGCATTCCCTTTTCTCCCCTCCGGAAAGACGGGTGAAGAATGCGGATGGTTTTGGACCTGATACCACAGTGATGTACTGCTTCGCCCTTGAAAGGGCGACGAACATCAGCCTTCTTTCCTCGCTGTAGTCTTTTACGAGGGTGTGTTCCGCAAGATAGGTCTTCCAAGATTTTGTTATTTTCGAGTAGTCTCCTCCGAAAGAGGAGACGTCCTTCCTGCAGCGTATCCCTGTCGTCTCGTTGAATGAATATGTCGATTTGTCAGCAAGCATGCTCGGCATCGCTCTGTCGTCGATCCCGGCTATTATTACAATGGGATATTCCAGGCCTTTCGATTTATGCATGGTCTGTATCGTCACCGCTTTACGGTCAAGCATGCCGTCAACAGAGTATTTCGTCCGGTCTTCGATATCCTTCTCGATCATTCCGATAACGTCGGATATGGTAAGCAGGGATTCCCTGTGGGATGAGGATATCACAGAGATTATCGTTTGCGTCATATCGTTGTTCAGTCCGTGGAAGGAGAATATCGAAGAAAGGAGATCGGTGATGCGCCTTTTCTTTTTTATGAGCTCGGACCTCTTTTCCGAATACATCTTCGGTATGTTGTCCTTCATTTCGTTCATTTCGTCTAAAGAATAGCCGGCATCGGCCAGTATCGGGCCTATGCCCCACTCGTCCTTCGGGTTGTTCAGATATTTGAGCCAAGCGAGGGCGAGCTTGCCCTCTCTCGTGCACATAACCTCCACCTCTCCCTGGAGGAATGCGGGTATCCCGGCTGATGCAGCGGCATCGCTGACGGCGCGGCAGAGGTCCGTCTTCCTGCTGAGCACGGCTATATCGCCGAACTCGGGGCGCCTTGCCTTCCCGCCCTCGTGGATCACAAAATCCCCCGTGATATAGCGGGCTATGGTCCTGACGACCTCCTCCGCCTCCTCGTCCCTGGAAGGAGTGGAGACAAACTCTATTTTTGTATGTTCTCCGATGTCATCCCTCTGCGCCGAGATGTTGGTGATGTTCTTGCGGAGGCTTTCCTCATCGACGTCGTCACCCTTCTTTGCCGGGATGAAGAGAGACCTGTAAGCAGTATCGATGACCGCCTGTGAGCTTCTGTAGTTCATATCGAGAGACAGCTTTTTCACTTCAGGTATCATGAAAGGCACCCGGACGGCGTCATCGTTGAGTATTCTTCTAAGAGATGCGGCCCTGTTCTCGAAATCGATTATGTTGTCGATCGAAACGTGCCTGAAGCCGTATATCCCCTGCTTCCAATCCCCGACCACGCAAAGGTTTGGTTCTTTGAGCAGCATCAGCGCGATCATGAGCTGATTCTCGTTGGTGTCTTGGAATTCATCTATCATGAGATATTTCACAGACATCCTTTCCCTGACCTTCCCGTCGCTGTAAAGCACAATGAATGCGAAGGACGCTGCGAGTCCGAATGTCAACCTATCGTCGTTTATGCAGCTCCTGATGTATTCGTAATAGATGTCATGTATCAGTGCCAGAAGATCTCTCTTGTCATCGAACGCCGCATCTTTTATCATGTCCTCCGGCAAAGGATCGAGAGGCGAGACATCGTGTTCCTCAAAGAATGCCGGGTCGTCGGAGAACATATCGCAAAGCCACTTGGACAATTTGCAGTTCCCTTTGGAATTTGGCTCCTCCGCGTTGAACTCGGAAAGCGCCTCGAACACCTTCTCCGGCTGCCCGAAGAGTATCTTTCCGTCGCTGCCGCCGAACCATCCTTTTCTGAGGGGGACGACCCCTCTCGACATCAGTTTGTTGATGATCTGATAAAGCTCCGGAACGTTTTGGGATGCGATCGCTCCCTGCGCCCCGTATTCTTCGGGGCGGGAGATCATGAAACGGTCGAAGAAGTCTGTGAAATACCTAAGATTCAGCGTCTCGTTCTCGACCAGGGATGCGCCTCGTGTCAGCACCTCGTCCGTTTTGAAGAACTTGCTGACGGAATCCGGGGATTCCATGATCACCGAATAGCAGAAAGAATCGAAAGTGCTCGTCTGTATGAACTTGGAGTGTTTGGAAAGATCCGTTCCCGCCATCCTGCTCCTTATCCTCTCTTCCATCTCGCTTGCCGCGTTCCTCATAAACGTCAGAAGAAGAACGTCTTTGGTGGTGATGTTCTCTTTCCTTAGGATGTTCATGAATCTATCCACAATAGTGTGCGTCTTGCCGGTCCCCGGCCCGGCGTCCACGACGATCATTCCCTCAAGCTCCTCGGCGATCGCCCTCTGCGATGGGTTCAGCTCACTGATCTTCCTCACCCCCTTCCAACTCTATCTTGTCCTTTGTGCATGCCTTGAAGAAGCTGCATTTCGAGCAGTCCACTCTCGGCGATGCGGGGAATTCGGTATATGTCTGCTTTGAGGCCGTGGTATGGTCTTCGTCTACTTTGGATAGGAACCTTTCGAGGGTGTCCATCGGAACAATGACCTCAGTACCTTCCTCGTACATCCCGGATATCACTATCTCGGATAGCCAGCCGATCGCTCTTACGGAATTTTCCATTCCCTTCTTGGTGCTCATCCCGAACGCTCCTGCGACTGACGCGGCAAGATCCTCATTTCCTTTCCATAATGAAGGGACGATCCCTGAATCATACACCATGTTCACGAACGCGCTCCAATTCTCCACGATCCGTTTGTAGCCATCAGCGCTGTATATGCTCTTTACGGGAGAGTCCGGATCGGAAAGGAACTCCCTCATGCTGCTTTCGACGAGCACCACATCGCGTACGTTCTCGCTTATCCTGAAATCCTCATCGGTAACGGATCTTACATCATTATCCGCAACGTATACCAGGCTGAACCTGTGCGGGGGAGGGGAATTGTCCCTTAGCAGAGATAAGTATACCAACGGCTGGAACTCGAAATAATCCTGTTTCTTCCCCATGTCCATACGTTCTTTCACTTCCTTCGCGGTGTTCGATTTTCCTGTCTTGTAGTCTATCACCCTGTTCCTTACGATAAGATCGAAATTCCCGAAAAGAGGGTGCTTGTGAGTGTCGAACTCCGTCTCGGTGATGCTGCTGTACTTGGTGCAGTTGTGCATCTCCATGAAAGTGTTCTTGTACTTCCTTTCCGAGTTGTCCCTGTCGAGGGGGACCTCCTTTATGCCCAGAGAGTCAATAAAGCGTATGATATTGGCCATGCATATCCTGATCCTGCTCCAATCGATGCCCGTCATCTGCTGGCTGGACAACCCGGAATATCTGTCGCGTATCATTTCCGTGTAGGCATCGGGATCCTCTCTCACAAGCTCCGGGTAGCAGAGGTAGAACTCGGCGAATTCGTGTATGATGCTGCCGAATATCGTTTTCTCTGAATCGGGTATATGGATCATCTTTCCGTACATGTAGGCGCGGGGGCAGGCGTAATAGTTGTTGTATGTGGATTTCGAGAAACTCCAGCCTTCTTTATCGGCAATATCGAACACATCGTCCCCTCTCTTGACCGTCTCTACCTTCGCGGGAGCGGTCCATTGCCCTTTGATCACCTTATCGGCAACATCCTCGAAGCCGGATACAGCGGCGCTTTCTTCTTCCCTGCGCTCATATTCCTTTATCTGCTCGAACACCGGCGAGGGGGATGACCTCTTCCCGTTCTTCATAGAGTTCACCGCATACACCCTTGTTACGCCTTGCTGGAGAAGCACGGAGAACCTGAACATGTTGCGCTCCGCTTCGGATTCTTTGTCGATATACTCCTTCCCTATCGTCACGTTAGACCATTCCGGCCCAAGTCCCAGATATATCACGAAGGGACGGTCGACATACATCGATCTCGAGCAGTCGGCAAGCAGCACGCCCTTTTTCTCATTCTCGGGTATCTCCTCGTTGTGGCGCAGGTCGTCAATGTTGTTGACAGCGTAGCCCAACTCGTTCACGGGCTTGGATGCCACCTTGAGGTTCTCTATCTCCATGTCTTCGATGACCATCTTGATCTGCGGGCGGTGCGCGTCCCCGACGACCCTGTCGCAGACCTCTTGGAATGTGAGATCCCTGATGTTCTTCATGGTCTCGACAAGCATTTTCGTCCTGCCGCTCAGATGCCCCTCTATCTTGTGGAGAAGGTACTCGTCCTCCCTCTGCCTGAGCTCCCCGCGGTATCCTGAAAGCAGCTCCCGGACGTGCCTTACTCTAAGGGTCTCATATGATAAGGAAAGGGAAAGGAACTGAAGATAATCCCTTACCTGGGGAAGGTCCTTCACGGACATTGTGTTCTTGAAGCGTATGCCTCTGCGGTACAATGCCGCTCTGACAGCGTCGGCAATGGGGCCGGTGGTGTCCAGCACGATCGCGGTGTCGTTGTCCTTCTCCTTTTCTATCAGGCTCACCGCGTTCTCCGCCAGCTGTCTGTCGTTACCTACTTCGTAGATGATGTCAATATCATACCTGCCGTCGGTGAATACATCTATCTCGTCGTGATCGATCGGAACAAAATGTTTATCGAGATCGTCGAAAAGCTCGATCCCGATGACGGCGACCTTCTTTCCTTCGAAGAATCTTGTATCCTCCGGTACATAGGAATCCATGAGCTTCTCGATGGTCCTGAGCCCTTGGAACGACCTGTATATCTTCCTGGACGGCTCTGAGTACAGGTATCTTCTGACATCCTTCTTGTACCGCCTTATCGTGCGTATGTTCTCAAGCTCGCTGTGTATCTGCTTGAGGCTGTACCCCGTCTCTTTTGCGATCCCCGCGATTATTTGGAGATCGTCGAGAGCGCCGTCCCCGAATATGGGGACGGCCTCGTTCTTCGCTATGTGCCTGGGCGTGTAGGCGAAGCCCCCTATGCGGGGGGTGTCTATCTTTGCGTTGAGCGCCGTTACAAGTGCGGCATCATTTGTAAGGACAATATCGTAACCTTTGACCTCTTCGTACAGCTCATCAATGCTCTTCGCGCGGCGCATGCTCCGAACAGGTTGTCGGGCTATTTATATCTAAGAGGGGGTAGGCCGAAAGTGGCGAAAGTACAATTATATCGTCCGCATAACCGATTCCGTGTCTGAGGAGATATTTGTCATACAGGCGATCACTACCGGCCCCGACGGCTGCCCTTATGATGAGATCGTCGACATAGCCGTATGCATGGTGGACCTGTCGTCGAACACTTATGAAACGGTCTACCATAACGTAGTTTATTACGATCCGAAAAAGCTCGGCAAGGCCAAGCTCGACTACATTTCCGGGATCGGAGGGCTATACGCAGAGGAGATCTATGCGGGGGATCCGGAGAGGAAGGTCGCCGATGATATCATGGAGATAATTGAAGAGAAGAACATCGCGGCCTTTGACGATAAACAGGAATTCGGAAGATACATGTCCTTCGACCCCTGGAACATCACCCTCAGAACGACCGTTATGCCGTCCGTGTCCGCAAAGATGCCGATAAGCCTCAAATGCAGAACGCCGGCAGACGAGCCGATCACCATAAGGAAGGCTTACAGAAGGCTCCTGAGGAACGACCCCGCGGCCGTAGGTACGGGGAGGAGGGCCATACACCTTGCCCAAATGACCTCGGAGCTCATGATCCACATGAGTGGCAAAGGCAAATATTAAATCCTGAGCGCTTTGAACACCGAGCCAAACATTGTCTCGAAGAAGGCTGCGAAGGCTGCGGACGCATAGATCAGCA
>JAKQBQ010000130.1 GCA_029574055.1 Methanobacteriota archaeon | reverse complement strand
CTTTATGTCGGCATATTTTGAGCTGACGTCGGTATGCTTCGATATTGCGGATCCTTTTGCATTGAGGCCTTTGATCTCCTTGATCCCTTTCAGTATCTCCGATTCATAGGATTTGACCTTCTCGATGGCGCGCTTGGTCTTCTTCATGTTCTCCAGCAGGCGGGAGACCCGCAGGTATTCCAGGAACATCAAGACCGCAAGCCCGGCCGCGAAGAGAAGACCCAGAAGGAGGCTGAGAGTGGTTATGTATCCTATGAACCCGAGGTTTATCACAAGGTTTATGACCGCCCTCCAAATGTTGAGGTGGACGGCGGCGGCCTCCCTGCTGTCCTCGTTCAGCCTCTCCAAGAAGAACCCCGAACCTTTGTCGTATACGGTGGAAAGGTTCATCGACATGGTCCTGTAGGCTACCTTGCGGCGTATGCTCAGGAAGAGGCCGTTGGTTGTTATTGTGTAAAAATATTCCGCGACCAGGCCGGATAATGCGACGGCGGCCACAAGCCCGAATAGGATGACCGCATTGTACACCATCCCGTCATATTCCCCTCCGGTCAGGTAGATGATCACCTGGGATATGACAAGCGGCAGAGCCAGCGCTATGACGCCGGACAGCGTCGTGAACACTATGAATGCCGCGATCTTTACGCGGTATTCCTTATTGAACTCCTTCAGGCTGTTCAGGTTGGGATATTTCGGTGCGCCTCTGTTCGGTTTCATCAAAGCAATAGGGTTAATGGATGACCGTTCTTAAGAAATGTCGGAAAGCCGACCCGTCTTTGTTGGGGTTTATGCCGCACACCCCCCAAAAAAAGAAGATGTGCGGCGGTTTGTTCTCTTCAAAGGAGTTCTATCGTCACAATGTCGATTATCTCTCCTTTGGGGATCACGTATTCTCCGTTGGGTTCCGGCATGATGGGTTTCCATACCGCGTCGTCGTCATCGCCGATGCAGTACGACGCGGTTCCGGTGTATCCTTCCGCCGTGAACCTGTACTCAGACTTCCTATGCGCCCTGTCTGCGCCGATTATCCTCTCGTCCAGCTTGATCACGTCGTAGTATCTTCTGTAGAAGAAGAACAGCCACAGCAGCAACCCTGCCAGCGCGGATGCTATTACGACGATAATGATCCACGGCGATTCTTCGCTGTCATTGCCGTCGGTATCGCCGCCGATGGGTCCTTTCTCATTGAAGTATAGTTCCAGGTACAGGGACGCTACGACGTCGTAGAATTCTATCTCCGGCGATGTCATGACGGCGGGGACCTCCCACTTCAAGAAAGTATAGCCGTCGTCCGCATATGCCCTTACCTTCACCTCAGAGAAGTCCGGGATGATCACGACTGCTGTGTATCTAACGAATGGTGCTCCGTTGATGCTGTATTCCGCATATCCGCTGCCCTTCACGATGTCGATGATGAGCGTCAATACGTCCCTGTCGCCGATCTCGCTTTCCACCTCAATGGTGTGGTTCATGTTCACGTCGTAGAATGTGTACGAGCCCGCTTCGATCTGCGCCGGGGACAGTGGGATCCCGTCCACAAATACGGCCGTTATGCAGTATCCGTACTTAGCGGAGAAATAGAATGTCTTGTCCGCCCCCTTCGCGACAGGGATCACTCCGCTTGGGGATATGGTCGCTCCGATATCGGATGTTGCCGTTATGTGGTACGTCGTCGAGCCCGAATGCCCGGACGGCACCGCAACGAACTCTGCGGTGAATGTCACCGCGTCCGTGTAAACAGAGACATCGACCGCTGCCACAAGTGATGTGTTGTATACCGTCGCGGAACCGTCATGCCATCCGTTGAACGCATAAACAGAGATATCAAAGTCCGCAGCATCTATAGCCAGCGCCTCATTCTTGTCCATGATGAAGGTCAGCGGCATCCCGTTAACGGATGTTCCTGTGATGACCGCTCCCCCCACGGTTGTCAGTACATAAGAGAGGGTTGCCGTTCCCGAAGGATCATCCTGCAGCGTTACGGTTATGATGTTGCTCCCGCCGCCGGAAGTGTCGGAGAACTCTGCGGTGAATGTCACATCTCCCATGTAAACGGAGAGGTCGACCTCCACATCCGATTGCGTTGTGGAAACGATCGACGAACCGTCCTGCCACCTGATGAATTCGTGACCGGCAAGATCCCCGGCGGTTATGGTCAGGGTCTCGCCCGCCCCTACGGGGAACTGTCCGGTGACAGCATAGTCGAAGAGGATGCTGTACTCCGCCGTGCTTATGGTGTATGTTAGCGCAGCCCCGTTGGGATATGAGAGGAGGGTGACCATTATCATACCGGTATCGTCAATGAACATTGCCTTGACGGCCATGTCGCCGCTTATCGCAACCGACATTGGATTTATGCCGGTCGGATCGCCCCCGTCCACCTCGAATGACCTGAAGAAGTATCCGCTCCCCGATGCTGCGGTGAGTTTTATGTCGGCTGTGCCGGCGGGCACGAACACATCGAATATCGGACCGGTAAAGTTCACATTCCCGTAGACTATCGTTCCCGTTCCGTTAGCGACACTGACCTCGCCTTCCCCGATGATCGTGATGGTCACGGTGTATCCGGGTATGGCTATCAGTTGATCTGCTGCGGCGGATGCCTTGACCTCAAGGATCTGCCCGTTATTGGGTGTGTGCGTTGCGAATGGGACAGGGGCGTATGTGACCAATGTACCTCCCTCGATAAGGGTTATCTGCTCGCCGTGCTGCAGATACGGGTAATCAATGTTCCAGTCATCCCCAAAACTCACTTTGGTCAAGGGGCTGAGAGTGGTCTTTCCCGTTACGGTCGCATATGTCCTGCCCCAGTTCCCAAGGTCCGGAGAGTAGGGGCCGGTGAATACAAGCGCCGAGTTTCCTGCTCCCATTGTGAAGCTGCCGTCGATGGTGCTTCCCGCCTCAAAGGTCACGATGTTCGCGGCGCTGCCGAAAACGGCGTTGCCGGTAACAACGGCGCCCGACCTGTTGATGAACTCGGTTGGGGTTGCTGCGCTCGGGCAGTTCACTCCGTTGACGGCGCCGACGATCATGCCGTAATTGTCCAGTGTTCCGCCCGCGTAAAGGGTTATACCCGTTTCTGAACCGGATATCGTCCCTCCGGGATTGTTGGTGATCCCGCTTATGAATATGCCTTCACTGTTAATGATGCCGGCCATTTGGACCTGGGCATAAATGCCGGTCTTGCCTGTTATGAGCCCGTCGTTGATTATCGTGTTAGTAGCGACGGCCTTGGCCGCTATGGCTATCCCGGTGTTGGCGCTTGTGTGCACGCTTCCCATATCGTCCACGTATTGGCCTATGGTACCGCTGTTGTAGACGTCGCACCTTTGGCCTATCCTTATACCATGCATCACGCCGAAGATCGTTCCGTCATTCGTTATCTTTCTGACGCCTTCGGCGCCGGTATCGATATCGATCCCCATGGCTTTGCTGTCGGCGGCGCCCTTGATGATGCCGGTGTTTGTAATATTGACATCATTGGCGCCTGTGATCTTGATCCCGTACACATCAGCGGAAATCACGCCTGCATTGTCCACAGACCCGCCGCTGACAAGGGCAACTCCGCTGGCTGTGCCGCCGGTGATCTCCGCGTTCTCTTCATTGGTGAGCGTCCCGCCCTTCGAAAGGTTCACGCCTGTCGCTCCGCCGGTTATGACCGCGAATGATCTATTGATGATGCCGCTCACGCGGTTGCCTTCACTGTCGATGGTGCCTTCCATCTTCACCTCGGCGTTGATGCCGATCGAACCGCTCACCACAACCCCTTCGTTGATGATGGTGTTCGTGGTGCCGGCGGTGCTTGATACAGTGATGCCGTAGTGGGAGCTGATGTGCTCGGTTCCCATATCATCGATGTACTTTCCTATGGCCCCATAGTTCTCGATGTCGCACTTTTGGGTGATCCTTATTCCGTACGCCCCGCCGTAGATGG
>JAKQBQ010000126.1 GCA_029574055.1 Methanobacteriota archaeon | reverse complement strand
TGAACCCTTTCAAACTTTTTAAAAACCCTTCTTTTTTCTCGTTTTTACTATATGCAGTAAAGATAAATATGTCCGCATCAATAGTAATGGCAGAGGGAAAACACATGCCGATCGAGTCTTTCTATGAGATGTTGGTGATAGACACTCCGGAAAAAGCAGCGAAGCTTGTAGAGGCATTCGAGGCCGCGAAACGGAGAGGCCCGTACGTGCCAAAATACGATGTTATGAAAGAACTCGAAGAAGGCGACAGGATCATAAAAGAGATCAGAGAGAAAAACGGGGGCAGCATATTTGGACCTGGTCCTTCGAAGACTCAGTGATCTGGTATATCGCTGTCGGGCATGAGAAGTGCGCACGTCCGGAACCATTTCTGTTCACGAAAAGGATCGAGCAGACGTCTTACAGATCCACTTCGATCGGCAAGAACCGCAAAAGCGCCCTGAACCAAATGGTCGCTATCATTTAAGCGGACAACCCAGAGGATCGGGATCGCCGCGGGGATGCGTGGGTATGATATAAGCGTGGTAAGAATAATAATTAATATTCGACTAACTAATTCTCCTGCTTGGTCTGAAATGAAAATCGATATCAAATACGGTAAGGACGGGGTCCAGAGGACCGAGGTCCCGGAAAAGAACTACATAGGGACCTTCTATCCCATGGATGTCGAGTGCAAAGATCCGGATGATGTGATCAACGAATCCATTGACAACCCGATCGGCTGCGGTTCGCTGTCAGAATTCCTGGAAGGCGGAAAGGATATAGTATTCATAGTCAACGACGGGACAAGGCCCACGCCCACCGCGAAAGTGCTTGATGCGCTCTCCAAGAGGATGGACCTCCGCAAAGCCAGATACCTCATTGCAACCGGCACCCACAGGGATATGACCCCCGAGGAATACAGCTTCGTGTTCGGCAGCCATTACGATTCCCTCAAGGATAGGATAATAGCCCATGACGCAAAGAAGTCGGAATGCGTGAACCTCGGCAAGTCGAAGAACGGCACGCCGATGGAGGTGAACAAGATAGCGGTCGAAGCCGACCGCCTTGTGATAATAACGAGCGTGGAGCCCCACTACTTCGCGGGATACACAGGAGGGAGGAAATCCTTCCTTCCCGGAGTAGCGTCCTACCTTACCATCGAGACGAACCACAAGCTGGCTATGAGGCAGGAGGCGCAGTCCCTGGTCCTCGACGGCAACCCCGTGCACGAGGATATGATGGATGCGCTGGATGTAGTGAAGGGAAAAATGATTTTCTCGATACAGATGGTGCTCGACCGCCATCAGAACATATACAAAGTGGCATCCGGAAGCCTGAATCCCGCTTTCGATAAAGCGGTGGAGTGGGCCAACCGGGTGTTCTCCGTCCCGATACCGGAGAAGGCGGACATCGTCATATCGGTCGCACCCTATCCTATGGACGTGGACCTCTACCAATCGCAGAAGGCCCTCGACAACGGAAAATGGGCGCTTAAAGAAGGAGGCATAATAATAATGGTCTCCAAGTGCAGGGAGGGCGTCGGGCATCCCACATTCCTGCAGCAGCTCTCTTCGTCAAAGGATCCCAAGCAGGTCCTGGAGAACCTCAGCAAAGAATACAAGCTGGGGTACCACAAGGCCGCCAAGATGGCGGAGATAGCCGTGTGGGCCGATATATGGGCGGTGACAGACCTCGACCCCGAAATGATCAGGGCGGCGAACATAGTACCGTTCCCGACAGTGGACGACGCAGTGAAAGAAGCACTCAGGCAGAAGCCGGACGGCAGGGTCATAGTGCTCGCGGACGGGAGCGTAACAATACCCAGAGTTGAATAAGATGAGCGAATTCAAAGCAGACAAGATAGGGAAAGTAAAGGACGCGCTGAACACCTGCACCATGTGCGGATTCTGTAAGGCGGTGTGCCCGTCGTTCAAATCGATCGGGTGGGACTCGGCATTGTCGAGGGGAAGGATAATCCTCACTTACGGTCTCCTCACGGGAGACCTGGAAGCCGACGACTCCGTCGTCGAGAACATGTACACCTGCACAACATGCGCCGACTGCTCAAGGCGCTGCCCTTCGAACGTGGATATAGTGGAGATAATCGAGCTGTGCCGCGCAGACCTCGTG
>JAKQBQ010000124.1 GCA_029574055.1 Methanobacteriota archaeon | reverse complement strand
CCAGTCCCTGGACCTCAGGCGAGGTATAGCTGTGGGCAAGTATGACCGCATTCTTCTCTTTTTTAAGCTGTTGTACTCTGTCTGCGACGGAGACCATGCGCAGTGATAATCGCACATCCTTTAAATTACTGTTTACAATACACAACTCCGATGACGGAGAATAGGGAGGAGCTTGCTGCAAAGAAATTCAATTGCTCCACGAGGGAAAGGGCATTGTTCGAGGCCGGCATCAAGATGGGTACGATCTACCACCAGTTCGTCGGCGTGCCTTTGGATCAGGACAGCGTCGATGCCCTGGAGGATGCCATAGAGAAAGGCGTCCTGGTACAGCCGTATGTGGAGAGTGTGAGGGTCAGTATAGACCGGAGCATCTTCGGCCCGAAAAGGGACGAATATTCATACCAATCCCTTTCGGGGGAGATGCTGGATGTTACGCTTGTCATAAAAATAGACAATATCAGAGTTAAGGCCGAAATGAGATACGACCCTGTTCTAAGATACCCGCTGATGTATGTCTCCGATCTGGAAGAATCACCCTAACCGCATTACAGTCTATGCGGTCAGGATCCTTTGAATCTGATCTGCAGGTTCAGCTTGAATGTGTATTTACCATCCGGAGCTTTCTCTGCGATACCGTATCCGTGCCTCCCCGTCGAGGGTTTATCCAAATAAGTATTCTTCAGAAGATATTCTTCAAAATCATCCAAATTGTAGAGATGATAGCACACTATTTCTCCCGTTTCTTTTACTACAAAGTATCCTCCGGTAGCATCTTTTCTGCCGCTCCAATATGTCCCGGGGACCATCCCGGTCGCTATTTCAGACAAGAATTTTTTTATTTTTTGCCTATAGAATATGTTCGAACCGGTCATATCGTACCCTATGGGATTGGTGTCGGTCAGTTTTACAGCCAGTTTCTCCACGGAGTTCTCCCCGGTGAGGAAGAAGTCCTTCAGGGTCTCGGCCAGGATCTCCGGCATCAACGAGTCCAAGATCGTCAGATTGCTCCTGAACTCCTTGCTTTGGGTGTCAATGAATTCCATTTCGATCCCTTTTTTTAGGATATATTCCGCTCTTCCTTTCAGGTCGGGGTGCTCTTTGGTCTCTTCCCCTTTACTTCTTAACGCGACGATCGAATTGATGTTTGACGCGTCTTCATCCGTGGCTCCGTTCAATTTAAAAATGAAGTTCGTGGCGGTACTCGCATTAAGAAGCGTCGGAGGATGCCCCAAATTGGATTTGATGCTGAACCCCAGCGTTGAATCCATACCGGTTTTTTTATCGGGGATCCCCACTACTATGTCGATCTTGTCTTTTGAGGGAGCTTTGAGTTTAGTGCTGCATATCTTCTCCATGAATTCGACGGTGCGTTCGACAGTGAACGAGCCCTTGCGGGAACATATCTGTCCGAAGAGATACTCCGCCTCTTCGGCGTATCTTTCGAATTTGAATCGTACCTTCACCTCTCCCTCGGCGATCACATCTATCGTTTTGAGATCCTCGTTCACGACGTATTCTATCTCTTTGCCTTTCGTTTCTTCCCTGATTATTTTATTGAGATCGTAATAAACGTCGTATCTTATGTTCAGGTCTCCGTCTGCTCCGTATATCCTTCTCTCTCCGAGAAGTTTGAGGAACGCATACATCTCAGACCATTCGCCCTTGTTTCCGGTTATCTTATTGGTTTTCATTTTTATCTAATACCTTTTTTATCTCAAGGGCTATATCAAATATTACGGGTACAGTTACACTATTTCCCAGCTGCCTATACAAATGCGTGTCTGCCAAGGGAAGTTTGAAAGTGTCCGGAAATCCCTGGATCCTTGCCCATTCTCTGGGCGTCATCTTTCGTATTCCCTCTCTGTTGACCTCGCCTTTTATGTTTGTCACAGGTTCAAAATTCGTAAGGCGGTCGTCGTAGACCAGGTTCCTTTCTCTGCCCATGCCGCCGCACACCAATGCCGCCGCAACGTCGCTGTCCTCTCGGATCTCATACCCGAACCCATTGCCGAGGGCCTCGTGTCTCTCCCTGTGCTTCCTTAGGCTTTCCAGATACTGTGTGCTTAGATAGTATTTCACGGAGACCGGTGTCTTTTCCTTGATGTCTTTGATGTATGTCTTCTTCTTTCTCGGATTCGGGAAGCTGAAGGAACTCGCATCTATGTCCTTCCTGAATGCCACAATGTAGATCCTCTCTCTGTTTTGAGGAACTTCGTGATCCTTGCTGTTGATGACCTTGTACGACACGGTATACCCCATCTTTCTGAGGGTTTTCACTATAACATCCAGGGTTCTTCCGCCGTCATGCGACTCCAACCCCTTCACATTCTCACAGAAGATCACTTTCGGCTTGTGATGTTCACATATGCGGGCCACATCAAAAAATAATGTGCCTCTGCATGTTCCGTTGTAATCGTCCTCGAACCCTTTCTTCTGTCCGGCTATACTGAATGCCTGACATGGGAATCCTGCCAGACAAATATCGAAGGGGGGGATCTCGTCCGCCCCTATCTTGGTTATGTCGCCGTTGATTTCGATATCATCCTCGAAATTGGAAGCGTAGGTCTTCCGTGCGTGTTCGTCCCACTCGCTGACGAAAACAGTTTTTATGTCCTCCTTGAAGGCATTGTCAAACCCCAGTCTGATACCGCCTATTCCCGCAAACAGATCAATGGATCGTTGTGGCTCTTTCATCTCCTTTTCACTTCCTCTTCGACGCGATCCGCGCAACTTTTGACGTCCGCTTTGATCTCTTTCCCCCAGAGTCTTATGACAATCCATCCTTCGTCCAGAAGTGTTTTGTTCACTTCGGCATCCCTTTCCATATTTCTCTCGATCTTCGTTATCCAGAAGTCCTTATTAGTTTTTATATCATTCTTTCGGACGTCCCATTCGTACCCATGCCAAAACTCACTGTCGCAGAAAACCGCTATCTTTTTCTTTGAAAAAACTATGTCCGGCCTGCCTGTCACCCTCTTATCGCTTTTTGTATATCTCAGACCTCTTCGCCACAGCTCTTTCCGAAGCAGCAGTTCTATCTCGGAATCCTTGTTTTTGACCTGCTTCATGTTGAAGCTTATTTGCTCAGCGGTTTTCTTCGGCATACTCATTGCATTATCTCCGCCGGCTGATATTAACCTTCCGGCAAGGGACCCGTTTAGGAACAGCGGGCTGCAGGTACGCCCTTTTCCGTTATTTTGGTCTAATTTACTATTTATACAGATTAAGCCATACAGGTAATCTTGCTGGGGGTGAAAAATTGATCAGTGACATTAAAATCGGCATCACAGGTCTCCCGGGTTCCGGGAAGACGTATGCTCTTCTGAGGGTGATAGAGATGCTTAAAGAAGATAACCTGATCATCGGCGGCATGATCGACGAGCCGCTCACCGACGGAAGACGAAGGACCGGCTTTTCCGTAAGGAATATCCTGACCGGAGAGACGCAGGTCTTTGCCAGCGCCGAGATCGAAAGCAAGATAATGATCGGCAAGATCGGGGTCGACCTGGCAAAATTCGAAGAGGTCGGAATAGCCGCGATCAAGACGGCCTGCGAGAAATGCGACATAATCGTCATTGACGAAGTTGGGAAAGTGGAGGTGGAGAGCCAGGCATTCATTGATGCCGTTAAGGAAGCCCTTGACGTCAATAAACCCATGATCCTGACGCTTCACAAAAAATCAAGGAACCCGCTTTTGCAGGACATAAGGAGGAGGGATGACGTAAGGGTGCTTGAAGTGACCCCCACCAACCGCAACATCCTCCCCTACAAGATCCTGCGCCTTATGAACGGTGAAAACGTCTGATGCCCTCAGGTGTCGAACTTATTGAAGGAAGGACCAAGCTTCTGGTCCCCGAACAACACTCTTCCCGCGGTCCGGGAACAAGGACCGCCGACGTATTCTTCAACGAACAGATGGCATTCGGAAGGGATGTCACGATAATGTTCCTGAAGGCTCTGGATAAGAATGGGATCACCGCCGCGGACGCTATGAGCGCAACGGGCGCGCGGGCGGTGAGGATCGCGAATGAGGTCAAAGATACGATAGTTGTTGCAAACGACGCCGACCCGAAAGCGATCCCGTACATAGAGCACAACATCTCCCTGAATTCCTTGTCCAACTGCACTTCGTCGAATAAAGACCTCCACGTACTGTTTGCCGAATCCTCTTTTGATTATGTCGATATCGATCCTTTCGGAACGCCGGTGCCTTTCATACAGTCGGCGATCAGAGGGTGCAGGAAGAAGGGGGTGATCGCCATCACCGCCACGGATACCGCTCCCCTTGCCGGAGCGCAGACGGGGAAGTGCAGAAGAAGGTACCAATCCGAGCCCATAAGAGGCTATATGTGCCACGAGAGCGGGCTCCGCATACTCATGTGCTCCATAGCGAGGGAATTGGCCAAATTCGATAGAGGGATGAAGCCTCTCCTTTCCTTCTACGCCGATCATTACTTCAGGACGTACGTTCAAGTGGAGGAGGGCGCGGCAGCCACCGACAGATCCCTCGGACAATTGGGCTTCATGCATTACGACCCCAAGACATTAGAGAGGTCTGTATCCGAACATTGCAGCAAGGAACACGACAAAGGCCCGTTCTGGCTCGGCCCGCTTCACGACAAGAAGCTTCTTGCAAGGATGGACGCTGCCGGGATGGAGAAAGAAAAGCGGTGCGCGAAGATGCTGGCTCTTTGGAAGAACGAGCTTGACGAACAAACTTTTTTGTATGATATAAGCGAGCTTTCCTCTTTCACAAAGATGTCGCCGCCTAAGATGGAGGTCCTAATCGAAGCGCTGAACTGTGCGGGAAAGACCACACCCACGCACATGAGCCCCACTTCATTCAAAACGGAACTTGATGCGGAAGAGGTCATCTCCATCTATATCAGAACAAGCCCGGACAACAAGATGTGATCGATGCGGCCATCGGCCGCATAGTGTTTCCTTCGCCTTCTCAGATAGCTTGTCTCCCACAGGGAAATCCCGCGTCCTTCTGTGCCTGTTCGGAGAATGTCAGAACATATTTCTCCAATCGATCCTCTCCGGCTCGGATGCGGGTGCAGCGCGGGCCTCCATGACCGCAGGAAGGGTATCCGGATCGGACAGGACATACAGCGTTTCGATGATCCCATCCCATTCCTCTTCGCTCAAAAGGATGGCATTGCCCTTTTTCGACGTGATCGTGATCCTCTTGCCGTCAAGGACGGAGTCCATTATTCTGAAAAGATCGCTGCGGGCCTGCGTAACGTTGATGGTGTCCATAATAGAATATCGAAACACTGCCGAATAAATGTACGTTTTTACGGCCTGTATCATCAACGTGTGTGTTCAGAGTAATTCGGAAGCTCTGAACACACACCTCATCAAGAGCGGTCGATCTCAAATAACTTAAAATAAGCGTAGCTGACTGTTTCAATAGGTGGCCGAATGGGTTCCTACATAATGACAAAGGAGTTTGATAGGAAAGCATCGAGGGTTGGACCCGGGTGTGAGTTTAGCTACAGGTCTAAATTCGATCCGGTCCCATCGTCCGAACTGAAAAAGAAATCGAGGAAGAAGAAAGAGTGATCATTTTCCCTGATTCCGAAAGAACACTCGATGCATATCCCGGCAAGCCATAACAATCTTTATAGCACAAAAAGGGTTGGAGAGCATAGGTGTGATTTTGTCGAATCTCGCGATCATAGGGGCACAGTGGGGCGACGAAGGAAAAGGGAAAATAACGGATTATCTCGATGAGGCCGCAGACCTCATCGTGCGTTTCCAGGGGGGCAACAACGCCGGACATACCATCACTGTCGGCGATAAAGTGTTCAAGCTCCACGGTCTTCCTTCCGGAGTGGTAAGAAAAGGCAACCTCGCCATTATAGGCAACGGCGCGGTGGTGAACATGGATGACCTCCTTGAAGAAATGGATCAGGTCATCGAGGCCGGAGGCTCCCTTGACGGGCTCAGGATATCCGACCGGGCGCATCTCATCTTCAATTACCACAAGAAACTGGACGGCGCGGAAGAGAAATACCGCGGCAAGAAAGTGGTCGGGACCACGAAGAAGGGGATAGGCCCTGCTTATCAGGACAAGATCGCAAGGATCGGCATACGTGCTGGAGACCTTCTGGAGGACGGTCTCCTTAAGGAAAAGATCGATCTCAACCTGCCTTACAAAAAGGATCTCATGGCAATGCTGGAGTCCGAACCCTGCGGATGCGAGTGCGAAATGCTGTTCGAAAAGATGCAGGGATGGAGGGAGAAGGTCGGAAAGTACATCTGCGACACTTCCGTCCTTATCAACGAAGCATTGGACGATGGCAAAAAAGTGCTGTTCGAAGGCGCTCAGGGCGCCATGCTGGATATTGACCACGGAACCTATCCTTATGTGACATCCTCATCGACCTGCGGCGGAGGCATCTGCACCGGTGCGGGCGTAGCGCCGAACCGCATCGAGAAGGTGGTCGGATGTCTGAAAGCTTATACGACAAGGGTCGGAGAAGGCCCGCTTGTGACGGAGCTTTCGGGAGAAGCGGCCGTTGCGCTGCAGAAGAAAGGCGGGGAGTTCGGGGTCACAACGGGAAGAGGAAGAAGATGCGGATGGCTGGACCTCGTGGTCGCTGAGCACGCATCGAGGATGTGCGGCTTCACATCCCTTGCGATAACAAAGCTGGACGTCCTCAACGATTACGATGAGCTCCCGATATGCATCGCATACAGGATCGACGGCAGGGAAACGAAGTACTTCCCTGCATCAATATCGAAACTGGAGAGGGCGGAGCCGGTTTACAAAATGATGAAAGGATGGAAAGGATGGGATGACACAGAAGCTGTGGTGAAAGGGGGGTATGATAACCTTCCGAAAGAGATGAGATCCTACATTCAATTCATAGAGGAGCACTTGAAAGTGCCGGCGGACATAATTAGTATCGGCCCGGACAGGAAAGAGACCATCGACAGGAAAAAGGATTGGTGGTGCTGACCTCATCATAGCCAGCAGCCGTCGTTCGTGTTCGATTCGTACATATTGTACAAAATAATTAGTGCCAAAGTTATATTTTATTTAATGCCAAAGTTATATTTTATTTAATGCCAAAGTTATATTTTATTTAATGCAAAAGTTATATTTTATTTGATGCCAAAGTTATATTTTATTTAATGCAAAAGTTATATTAGCAGAAACGCTCATGCTCTATCATGGACTCAGACTCCTCCGCCAAAGCCACTGAACCGAACAAAGAATATCTGCCAAGAATAATTGATGACCAGATATCTGATCTTCTATCAATATTCGGAGGCGTTTTGATAACCGGTCCCATGTGGTGTGGTAAATCATGGACGGGAAGAAAACATTCTAATTCAGAATTCCTTGTTGACAAAAATCTAACAATTGCCTCTTTAGAACCTGAATCGGTTCTACAAGGCGATGTCCCTCGTTTGATAGATGAATGGCAGGATGCCCCCTTTCTATGGGACTATGCACGCAGAATGATCGATGACAGAGCTGCCGCAGGGCAATTCGTTTTCACAGGCTCTTCCACTCCTCCGGTGGATTCCACATCCCACTCCGGAACGGGCAGATTCGCCAGAGTTAAAATGCGCCCGATGTCTCTTTACGAATCAGGAGCCAGCAATGGGCATGTTTCCTTGTCCTCATTGTTTAACGGCGAGGGGTTTGAGCCGCATCGGTCGACGCTGGATTACGACACCGCTGTACGTTTGATATGCAGGGGCGGATGGCCTTCCGCCGTGGATGAAAGTTATGAACAAGCGATCAAAGTTCCAAATGAATATGTGGCATCGGTGATCAATAAAAAGATAACCGGCAAAACAAAAAGGAACATAAATCCCATTCTAATGGAATTGGTAATGAAATCTCTCGCGAGAAACAATGCCACCTCTGCAAAGGTCTCGGTGATCGCTGCAGACGTGTCCCGTGACAGAAGGACCTCCGAACAAACTATCGCTAACTATTTGGATGTGCTTCGAGGAATGTTTGTACTAGATGAGCAGGAAGCATGGTTTCCGAGGCTGCGTTCGCGGGTAAGGCTGCGAACATCGCCTAAAAGACATTTTGTCGACCCATCTCTTGCTGTTGCAGCGATGGAAGCTGATGTCGAAATGATAAAATCTGACCCCAATACCGCAGGATTGCTGTTTGAATCCCTTTGCTACAGAGACCTCTGCGTCTATGCCTCTGCGCTGAATGGTGGAGGTGTTAGATACTATAGAGACAGTACTGAGCTGGAAATCGATTCTATAGTTAAAATGAGCGGTGGGAAATGGGGCGCCGTTGAAGTAAAGCTTGGGGAGTTTGAATTCGAAAAAGCCGCCCGAAATCTGCTGGCTTTGAAGAAAAAAATGAGTGAGGATTCTCCGCCCCCATCATTCCTTATGATATTGTGCGCGTCCGGCGGCATAGCCTACACGCGCAACGATGGGGTCATGGTTGTGCCGCTGGATTGCCTCGGGCCGTAACCTCGACTCAGCGGGATATCTTCGCTTTTTCATAGAGCTTTTTGTCCCTTCCCAAAGGTATGGTCGCGTCGTAACCGACCTTGTATGTGGTGACGTCCACGCTGGGATCCAGCGACGATCCGGCCGCGGCCGGTATCTTGATTATCTTGTCGCCCTGCATCCTTGTGGCTACCGCCCATTCCACTTCCCTGTCGTCGAAAATGTCGATGTCCTCATCGACGATGATCACCTGCTTCATCGACGGGTGGCCTGTGAACGCCGCCATTATTGCATTGACGCCGTCTCCCTCTTTGTTCTTCGCGATGGATACCACCCCGTTGAGCCAGCAGCATCCTCCTTCCGTCAGGCGCACGCTGTTAACTCTCGGAACGGCCTGCCTCACGGTCTTCAGTATCATAGGTTCGCGGGGAAGCCCCATCAGCAGGAAGTGGTCGTTGCCGCCTGGGAGCAGCAGATGGAACAGCGGATCCTTGCGGGACCACATCTTATCGATCTTTATCACAGGCTGTTCCCTCACGATGTCGTATGTCATGGTGATGTCGACGAAGGGGCCTTCGGGAGCGGTCTTGGATGTTATCTTTCCTTCGAACACATATTCCGATGCGGACGGAACGAGAATGCCGTTATTGCATTTCCCCACATCGAGGGGTTTGCCGTGGCCGGCTTTGTACATCGAAGCTGCTATCTTCAGCTCATCCGCCCCATAATCGGCGGACACGGCGGCGGCCAGCAGGACCTCCGCCTGCATGCCTATGCATATCGAGATGTCGAGCTCCTTACCGTCTTTTTTAGCTTCGTTGTACAAGGTGAAAAGGTGTCTCGGAACAAGCCTCACAACAAGTTTGTCCTTGTCTATGACCATCATCCTGTGGAAGGAGACGTTCTTCTTCCCTTTGTACTCGGCGAAGATCACTCCCGCCGTGATGTAACGGCCGCCGTCCTCGGGATAGTACATGGGGATGGGGAGCGCAGTCAGGTCGACGTTCATGGATACGCTCTTGAATTCCGGGTCCTTCACTTCATTGGCGTCGCATGGAGAGTCAATTGCCGAAAGGATGTGCTCCACGATCTTAGCGGGCTTGACGTTCATGGCGGAAGCTATTTTCTTTCTGGTCGAGAATACGTTGCCCGCCGCCTTCTTCCCGTTGATATTCTCGAACAATACAGTGGTGTCCTGGTCCTCCAGAAGGATCTCCGTTATCTTTGTTGAAGCGGGATCGATGCTCTCTTTTACCGTAGCGGCCTTTTCTCCCAGGAAGTCTTTCAGCGCCATGCTCCTCAATAGGCTATTCTTACTTATATTATTAGCTTGGCTGAAGAACTACTTTTCAAAACACCGGAAGCGTTTTCGATGAACAGCATAAATATTCGAATCAGAATGCGCAACCATATGTCCGGCGACCGCACAGAGGAGCTCATCAAAAAGTACGCATTGCAGAATGCGGTATTCTTCAAAGGCACGGCCAACCCGAAGTCGGTCGTTGGAAAGGTGCTCGGCGAGAACCCCGAATACAGGAGCAGGGCGGGGGAGATCACCCCGCTCATCGAATCGATCGTATCGGACGTTAACAAAATGCCTTTGGAAGAGCAGATCAAGGCCCTCGAAGAGATCGACCCCTCCCTCCTTTCAAAAGAGAAAAAAGAAAGATCGCACCTCCTTCCCGAGCTGAAGAACGCCGTTGACGGAAAGGTGGTGATGAGGATCGCGCCGGGGCCTTCAGGCCCCCTTCATATTGGGCATACCCGCGTATCCGTCCTTAATGACGAATACGTGAAAAGGTACAACGGGAAGCTTATAGCCAGATACGAGGACACCAACCCGGAGAAGATAGATCCGGAGGCATACGAAATGATATCGGAGGACCTGGATTGGCTGGGCGTCAAGATACACGAGAGCGTGATCCAATCCGAAAGATTCGAGATATATTACGACCACACGCGGAGCCTCATCGAGATGGGGGAAGCGTACGTCTGCACCTGCGATGGGGACGATTGGAGGTCTTTGAAAGAAGAGAAGAAAGAATGCCCCTGCCGCTGCCTTCCCGTCAACGAACAGATGGAAAGATACGACAAGCTCCTGGACGGAGGATACGGGGAGGGGGAAGCGGTCGCTGTCGTGAAGACCGACATCGCCCACCCGAACCCGGCGGTAAGGGATTTCGTTGCGTTGAGGATAGTCGACCATCCTCATCCGAGGACGGGGGACAAATACCGCGCATACCCCATGATGAACCTCTCGGTTGCGATCGACGACCACCTTCTCGGCGTTACTCATGTGATCCGCGGGAAAGACCATCTCAACAACACCCTGAGGCAGGAGTACGTCTACGACTATTTCGGATGGAAGAAGCCCGAATACTACCACTACGGGCTTGTGAACATCCCTGACACCGTCCTGAAGACATCCCTGATAAAAGAGAGCATCCGCTCCGGAGAATACAGCGGATGGGATGATGTGAGGACGGGCACCGTCAGGGCGATCAAGAGAAGGGGGATCAAACCCGAAGCCATCAGAAGATACTGGGTCGAAAGCGGGATCAAATCCGTCGACATACAATTCTCCTGGGACAATCTGTACGGGATGAACCGCGACATCATCGACGGGATATCCAACAGGTACTTCTTCGCGGCCGATCCCGTAAGGTACGATATCGACGGCGTCGACGCGATAGAGGGGAAAGCGCCGCTCCACCCGGACCATCCGGAAAGAGGCGACCGCGTATACCGCATAGATGGGAGCAAGACGGTCTTCATATCCTCCGACGACTCGAAGATGTTCTCCGAGAAGAAGCAGGTAAGGCTGAAAGACCTCTGCAACCTCGAGTACGGTACCCCGGCGAAATACTCCGGCAACGACCTGTCGGTGCTGAAACATGGAGTAAAAGCTGTCCAGTGGGTAGGGAGGGACGGAATCAGAACGGAACTTCTCATGCCCGACGGCAGCATTGTGAACGGCCTTACGGAAAGCCTCATACTGAAAGAGAAGAACGACTGCGTTCAGTACGAACGGGTGGGTTTCGTAAGGCTTGAAAGCGTCGGGAAGGATCTGATAAAAGTGGTGTTCACCCACCGCTGATCATTCGCTCGTGTCCACGTAGACAGAGGATGCCAGATCGGCGGCCAGAGCGATTATCGTGTTCTCGACTGTCACGATCGCTACATCCTCTTCCGCTGCGAATTCGTCGAAGACGAGTTCGCGGCCGGGTATGAACCCCATCATGATCAGCTTCTTCACTATCACGGGATCATCATTCTTCAGATGGGATATTATCCCCCTTTCCCCGGGGTTCAGGCCGGAGACCGGCGCCATTATGCTTATTCCTTTTGAAGAAGCGGCCTTGCAGGGCGTGGAGCATATCTGGCAGTCGCTGTCCACTTTCGTTCCCATCATCTGGCACATTTTAATTGCGGACTCTTCGGAGAGGACATGCTCCATCCTGCATGCCTCGTTGTGAGCGGTCATCCTGTCAACATTCAGAACGTTTATGAGGAAGCTCTCAAGCACGTGGTGCTTCTTCCTTATCAGCCTGGCGTAAGCGAGGCCTTCCTCCGTGAGCTTGACGCCGCGGTACCTCTCATACTCCACAAGCCCTTCGTTGGCGAGTATCTTCAGCATCTCGGTCACGCTGGCAGGCGAGACGCTCATGTATGTGGCCAATTCGGTGGTCTTTGTGGTGTTCTCCCCCTCCGTCAGCCTGAGTATATTGATGAGGTAGTCTTCGCGGTTCCCGGTGGTCATCATCCGGATATAGTGAGGAATATAGATAAACATTAGGAACTCACGATCAGATCGTGAAACACCAACAATTCGTGACCGCCTCCCGAGTACTTTAAAAGTGCAGGGATACTTGAGGGTCCGCGTCGTTTTCGAATGGTCGTTCCAAAGAATAATAAACGAACTCAGCAATGATTTTCCGATGGTCAGGGAAGAGGACGTCAGGTTATTGGCGGAATTCGGGGATCCAGAGTCGCAGTTCGAGCTTGGCAGGATGTACAGGAACGGATGGGGCGTGCCCCAGAACGATGCCGAGGCGTTGAAATGGTTCAGGTTATCAGCGGAACAAGGATTCGCGGAAGCGCAGTTCAGCCTCGGCTGGATGTACAGCGCCGGCGAAGGGACCCCCCGGGATCATGAAGAGGCGGCTAAGTGGTACCTGCTTGCCGCCGAACAGGGGGATCCCGACGCGCAGTTCAATATCGGTTTGATGTACGAGAAGGGAATGGGCGTTCCCAAGAACGAATTCGAAGCTGCATGTTGGTTTAAGAAGTCCGCAGAACAGGGAAACCCAAAGGCGCAGCACAACCTCGGCGTGATGTACCAGGACGGAAGAGGCGTGACCAAGAGCTATGTGGAAGCGGCCATATTGTATAGACAGTCGGCCGAACAGGGAAGCGATCTGGCGCAATTCAACCTTGGGTGGATGTTCAAAGAAGGGAAGGGCGTCCTTCAGGATGATTCCCAAGCGGCAAAATGGTTCAGGCTTTCCGCGGAACAGGGGAACCCGAGGGCGCGGCACAACCTTGGGATGATGTATCTTGAAGGGGCGGGGGTGCCTCAAAGCAACGAAGAGGCATTGAAATGGTTCAGGCTCTCCGCGGAACAGGGGATCCCGTATTCGCAGTTCCAGCTGGGTCTGATGTACTATGAAGGAACGGGCGTGCCGCAGAGCGATGCCGAGGCGGCCAAGTGGTATAGGCTGGCTGCCGAACAAGGGGATCCCGACGCGCAGACGAACCTCGGCTGGATGTACGAGAACGGAGCAGGCGTCCCGCAGAGCTATGCCGAGGCGGTCAGGTGGTATAGGCAGGCTGCAGAGCAGGGGGATCCTGACGCGCAGAACCGTCTAGGAACAGCATATTATGAAGGCAAAGGGGTCCCTCGGAATGATGATGAGGCGCTGAGATGGTATACGCTCTCCGCCCGGCAAGAAGACGAGGATGCGCAATACAACCTCGGGCTGATGCACTATAATGGAAGAGGAGTCCCCCAAAGCGACGAAGAGGCCGCGAGATGGTTCAGGCTCTCCGCCGATAAGGGGAATCCTGACGCGCAGTTCAACATCGGCTGGATGTACAGGAATGGGTTGGGGGTCCCGCAAAGCGATGAGGAGGCGGTGAAGTGGTACATGCTTTCTTCGGAACAGGGGGTCCCGGACGCACAATGCAACCTCGGCATAATGTACCAGAACGGGGAGGGTGTCCCGCAAAGCGATGAAGAGGCCATAAGATGGTATACCCTTTCGGCCGAGCAGGGGTATCCTACCGCCCAATACAATCTCGGCGTCATGTATGAGGATGGAAGAGGAGTTCCCCAAAGCGATGAGGAGGCGGCGAAATGGTACAGGCTGGCTGCCGAACAGGGGGATCCTGACGCGCAGTACGAACTCGGCATTATGTATGAAGAGGGAAGAGGAGTTCCCCAAAGCGTGCAGAATGCCGCAATGTGGTACAGATTCTCGGCGAAACAAGGGAATGAAGATGCAAAAGAGGCTCTTTTAAGACTCGACCCAACAGAAAAATTTGATTAAAAGAGTCCCGCCGCGAGGCGGGACGATTTGATCAGAATTTCTTCCCGATCGCCGCGGCCTTTTCCAGGATCTCAGGATCATTCGCAACGGTGTCTATCGGGGTCGCATTCGGTATTACCATCCTGGCTATGGGCTCGAATTTGAAATATTTCACCATCGATCCCTCGATCTTGTCTGCCAGCGCGTCGCCGCCTGCCGCGGGGCCGCCGCAGCTCACAACGACCACAAGCTTCTTCGGTTCTATGTTGGGAACGAAGTCCGCCCCGATGAAGCTGTAGAACCTGTCCTGGAGGAGCCTGAACTGCCCGCTCGCCTCCCCGAAATAATTGGGTGTGGACAGGATCAGGCCTTCGCAATCCCTTATGGCCTTCAGTATCTCCCCGTTGTCGTCTTTCACGGCGCATCCGACAGAGGTTTTGCATGCCATGCACGCCTGGCACCCTTTCGCGTTGGTCAGAGCGTTGAGATGATAGATCTTAACATCCTTGCCGTTCTTCTTTGCTCCTTCTGCCATTGCCTCTATGATCTTGTTCGTGTTCCCCTTTTTCCTGGGGCTTGCTACTATTGCCACAATCGACATTTTATCTCCACTAACAAAATGATAGTAACTGTATATAATGATTGTTAATAAATATCTTGAACACATAACCGATACCATGGAGGACAGACCCCGCGGACCGAGGATAGACTGCGCTTTGGATGCAGCGATGGCCATCATCGAGGGAAGATGGAAGACCCCTATCCTTTGCAAGCTTCATATTAAGGGGACGCTCAGATTCAATCAGCTCATGAAAGAGCTTGACGGAGTCTCTCCAAGGATCCTAACCAAACAGCTCAGGGAGCTGGAGGAGGACGGGTTGATAATAAGGAACGTCAAAGCGGAGGTCCCCGTGTGCGTAGAGTATTCCATATCGGAAAGAGGGAAGACGCTGATCCCTGCGCTGAAAGCACTTGCCGAATGGGGGTTGGAGAACGTGCTGAGCTGCAATGTCCATTTCGATGAGGGCGTGATCATACCCGGCAGTGAAGCTCTGGCTCATTGAATCTATCTTTCCGATGCCGGCATTGCGGCGGCGGGGTCTTTGACCTGTTGCCCAAAATATCCCAACAGCACACTGAGCCGGGATCTGTTATGAAAGAACTCGAAGAAGGCGAAAGGATCATAAAAGGTTTGAATCTTCAAACTCTTTTTTTCTTTATGAGGTACACGTTGACAGCAAAGAACAGTACGCAGCAGAACAGCAGCACCATCAGCGACACCCATGGGAAGTCCCATCCCAGCGTCGCCGCCCTGACCGTGACGCTGGTATGTGTCAGAGGAAGAGCGTATAAAGCCGCCTGGAATACGGGCGGGAGGGCATCCACCGCGAAAAATGTCCCGCACAGGAACGTCATGGGCAGGATCACAAGATTGCTGAAGGTCGCCATGGCCTGATGCGTGTTCGCCAGCAATGCTGCGGTCACTCCGAGGAAAGAGAATGTGAAACATGACAGCAGGATGCATACAACATAAAGAACGGTCAAACTCAAATGATCCGGCGCCAGAGCGATCCCTATGGCAAAGATGATGCTTGAAGCGATGAGCCCTCTTATCACCCCGTGCAGGCTCTTTCCCAAGACCACCGCAGGTATGCTCAGCGGGCACATGAGTGTTTCGTCCAAGGAGCGATAGTACAGCCGCTGGATGTTAAGCCTTGTAGAGACCGAAGAGAACGGCGTGGAGAGACATGTCAAAGCTGCTATGCCGGGTATGACGAACGCAATGTATGGGATGCCGTCTATCTCCATCCCCCTCCCCAGCCCGAAGCCGAACGCCAGAAGATACAGCAGGGGGCCCATGATGCTGGCTATAAGGAGATTGTAGACATTGTGCTTCATGAACTTCATGTCCCCCCATGCTACGTAATAGACCTCCCTGAAGAACTCGATCATCAGCCGTCCTCCACTTTCTTGCCTGTGAGCTCGACGAAGCAGTCCTCAAGGCTGGTGTTCCTTATGATCACGGTATATTCGCTTCCGAGAGTGGACGCGAACTCGTTGGCCTCGTTCCTTGACGGGAAGTATCTGTATTCGGTTGTGTGGTGGGGGCTGTAATACTCAACGGCGGTGGACCCTATCTTGTTGCAAAGGTCGGGGGGCGTCCCGTAAGCTATCAGCTTGCCTTTGTCTATCACCCCCACCGTATCGCAGAGGGCCTCTATCTCCTCTATGTAATGCGAAGTAAGGAAGATCGTCGTTCCGCCGTCGTTCAGCTTCCTAATGAGGTCCCACAGCAGCCTCCTCGCCTGGATATCCAGCCCGACGGTGGGCTCATCGAGGAACAGGATCTTCGGCTCATGCAGTATCGAGCATACTATGGCTGCCCTTTTCTTCCATCCTCCGGAAAGGGAATCGATGGTCCGGTCCATGTATTCTTCCAGCCCGACGTATCCGGCGAGAGCCTCGATCCTCTTCTTCCTCTCTCCCGGAGGTATCTTGTACATCAGCGCATGATGCATCATGTTCTCCCTCACGGTGAGGTCTTTATCGAGGCTTATGTGCTGCTGGATCACTCCCATCAGTCTCTTAGCTTTCTTCGGCTCTTTGAGGATGTCGTATCCTCCGACAGTGATCTCGCCTTCCTGGAAATTCGTCAGCGTGGAGATCACTCTCACAGCTGCGGTCTTACCCGCACCGTTGGGTCCGAGGAAGCCGAACATGTCTCCCTCTCTGACCACAAGATCGAGACCGTCTATAGCAACCTCGTCCCCGAACCTCTTCACAAGACCTTTGACAACTATTATGTCTGCCGGAGAACCGCCCAAATGTATCGAATTGGAATATATGTCCAAAATATATAACAATTGACAGGACCGCGCTGCGGGATGGTCGCGTCTTTTGATGAGAAAGTGCTTCAATTCTTGTGTAAAATTTGTAGTTGTACTACAAAAATAACATGATATTTACCTAAAAAATCATTGTAAAAACAATAGAGAAGAGGTCATGGCCATCCTGCAATGCGAACTTTTTTCATGCCGATCCGGCTGCCGCCGCTCTCATTTAGGCTGCTCTGCGCCGGTGTTCCTTCTGAACAATTCCCTGTAATACTCGCAGGTTCTCATCAGCTCATCGTGCGGAGCGGACGCAACGATCCTTCCATCATCCAGCACCACGACCCTGTCGCAGCGGCGCATGATGCTGAGGCGGTGCGCAATAACGAGTATGATCCTCTCTTTGCTCAATTCTATCATAAGATCGTTGATCAGTTCCAGATTGTTCTTGTCGAGCGCGCTCGTGGCTTCGTCGAACATCATCACCTCCGGGTCCTTCAGGAGTATGCGGGCTATCTCCAGCCGCTGCTTCTGCCCGCCGGAGATAGTGGCCCCGTTCTCCCCTATCACCGTGTCGTAGCCGTCGCTCATCTCCTCTATCTCATCATGGATGCGCGCTGCGCGGCAGGCTTCCACGACCTCTTCGTAAGTAGCATCCGGGCGTACGAAAAGCAGGTTGTTCATCACCGTGTCGTTGAAGATGTAGGGATCCTGAAGCACCGGCGTTATATTCCTGCGGACATCGTCCTCCGCCAGCGTGGATATTTCCATCCCGTTTATCAGGATGCTGCCTCCGACCGGGTTATAGAACCTTGCCAGCAAACTGAAGATAGTGGATTTCCCGCTGCCGCTCTTGCCGACAAACCCTATTATGCCCGCTCCCTCGATCTTGAAGCTCACGTCTTTCAGCACTTTCTTGTCCTTTGCATATTCGAAGGAGACGTTCCGGAACTCTATCTCCTCTATCCTGCCGTTGATGGGTTGGTCGCCAAAGGTGTCCACCTCTCCGGGAGGAGCTTGCAGGATGTCGTTTATGCGCTTCGCGGCAAGCTCGCCGTTCACATATGTGTCCTTTATGCGCGCTATCCCCGATATCAGCCCGTAGATGTTGCCTTTGTAGGTGTAGATTATCAGCACGGCGGCCAGTTCCACCATGAAGTTCGGCAGGAGATACAAACCCGCGAACAGTATGATGGAAAGATCGATCCC